>JBBJOU010000029.1:0-11819 GCA_037724305.1 Acidimicrobiales bacterium | reverse complement strand
GGCACACGACCGAAGGGAGTCGGACCATGGGTTCGAACGCAGACGACGCCAAGGGCAACATCAAGGAGACCGCCGGCTCAGTGACCGGCAACAAAGACCTGGAGCGCGAGGGCAAGGCCGACCAGGCCGGCGCCAAGGTCAAAGATGCTGCCGAGACCGCCAAGGACAAGACGGGCGACGCCGTCGACAGCGTCAAGGACAAGTTCAAGAGCTGAGCGCTGCCCGCCGTCGACCGGTGGCGTGTGCGGGGCCGACCTCCAGGGTCGGTCCCGTCACGCGCCCGGGGTCAGGTCCTCACCCGAGCAGGAGGCGGTTGAGTTGATCGAGGCGGGCCTCCACCCGGGCGAGCGCACCCTCGGCGGTGGCCTCGGGCCCCGCCGCCGCGAGCCGGCTCTCGAGGGTGTCGAGGCGGACCAGGATCTGGCGCAGGGCGCGATCGGCCCCGCCGACCGACGCCGCCGCGCCCGGTCCCTGGTCGGCGGCGGTGATGAGCTCGTCCAGGCGCTGATCGAGGCGATCGAGGCGCACCCCGAGCGCCGATCCGTCACCCGGCGCCCCCGGACCGGAGGGCGCCACGAGCTCGTTCAACCGGGTCTCGATGGCGTCGAGGCGCCGGCCGAGGACGGTCGCCAGCGCCTCGATGAGCCGGGTCGTGCGGTCGATCGCGGCCCCGTCGTCACCGGCCTCGGGCGGGGGGACCGGGCCCTGGCCGCGACCGCCCGGGGCCCAGGACCGACGCCCGTCGAGCGGGCCGCCCCGCGGGCCGCCTCGCGCCGAGAGACGTTCGCCGGGGTCGTCGTCGATGTCGCGATCGGTCGCCACGAGCGTCGAGCGTAGGCGCACCCGCCCTTCGCCGACCCCGGCGCAGTGCACCGCCGGACGTTCACGGCCGCGGCCGAGGCCGCCTGGGGGAGCCACCGCACGGTCGGAGTTGACTCCGATCCGGTCGCAGCGGGTAGGCATGGCCGCTCGTGTGCGGACTGTGTGGCGAACGACGCCCCGCCGGCGAGGTCGCCGATCTCGCCGCGGTGGCGACCATGACCGAGACCATGGCCGACCGCGGTCCGGACGGGGCCGGTGCTTGGCACCAGGGCCCGGTCGCCCTCGGCCACCGGCGGCTGAAGATCATCGACCTGTCCGACGCTGCCGCGCAGCCGATGCACGATCCCCAGCTCGGGCGCACCGTCGCCTTCAACGGCTGCATCTACAACCACCGCGAGCTCCGGGCCGAGCTCGAGGGGCGCGGGCACCGGTTCTTCTCCACCGGCGACACCGAGGTGCTGCTCAAGGCCCACGTCGAGTGGGGCGACCGGTTCGTCGAGCGCCTGCACGGGATGTTCGCCTTCGCCCTCGTCGAGCGCTCCGGCCGCGTGCTGTTCGGCCGCGACCGTCTCGGCATCAAGCCCCTCTACCTCGCCGAGCTCGCCGACGGCGGGCTCCGCTTCGCCTCGACCCTGCCCGCCGTCGTCGCCGCCGGGGGCGTCGACACCTCGATCGACCCGGTGGCCCTGCACCAGTACCTCACCTTCCACGCCGTGGTGCCCGCCCCCCGCACCATCCTGCGGGGCGTGCGCAAGCTGGCGCCGGCGACCACCCTCGCCATCGAGCCCGACGGCCGCCGCACCGAGACCACCTACTGGGCCCCGGTGCACGACCGCCACCCCGACCGCGTCGCCTGGAGCGAGGGCGACTGGCAGGACGCGGTGCTCGACGCGCTCCGCACCGCGGTGCAGCGCCGCCTCGTCGCCGACGTCCCCGTGGGTTGCCTGCTGTCGGGTGGGCTCGATTCGTCGCTCATCGTCGGCCTGCTGGCCGAGGCCGGCCAGCACGGCCTGCAGACGTTCTCGATCGGCTTCGACGCCGTGGGTGGCGAGGAGGGCGACGAGTTCAAGTACAGCGACATCGTCGCCGAGCGTTTCGCCACCGACCACCACCAACTGCGGGTCCCGCCCGGCGACACCCTCGACGCCCTCGACGGCGCCATCGCCGCCATGAGCGAACCGATGGTGAGCCACGACGCCGTCGCCTTCTACCTGCTGTCGCGTGAGGTCGCCAAGCACGTGAAGGTGGTCCAGTCGGGCCAGGGCGCCGACGAGGTGTTCGGCGGCTACCACTGGTACCCCCCGCAGTTGGCCATCCCCCTCGACGACGTCGACGCCCAGCGCGCCGCCTACCGGGCGGCCTTCTTCGACCGCGACCACGCCGGCGTGGCCGCCCTCGTCGCGCCCGAACACCTCGCCGACCACGACGCCGCCGGCGCCTTCCTCGACGCCCACTTCGGCGCCGCCGGTGCCGGCGGCGGCGTCGACCGGGCCCTGCGCCTCGACACCACCGTCATGCTGGTCGACGACCCCGTCAAGCGGGTCGACAACATGACCATGGCGTGGGGGCTGGAGGCCCGGGTGCCGTTCCTCGACCACGAGCTGGTCGAGTTGGCCGCCACCTGCCCACCGGAGCTGAAGCTGGCTCAGGACGGCAAAGGGGTCCTCAAGGAGGCTGCCCGCCGGGTGATCCCCCACGAGGTGATCGACCGGCCCAAGGGCTACTTCCCGGTGCCCGCCCTCAAGCACCTGGAGGGCCCCTTCCTCGCCCACGTGCGCGACGCCCTCCACGCCCCCGAGGCCCGGGCGCGTGGCCTGTTCCGCCCGGATGCGGTCGCCGCCCTCCTGGGCGCACCCAACGACGACCTCACCCCGCTGCGGGGCAACCGGCTGTGGCAACTCGGCCTGCTCGAGCTGTGGCTCCAGCGCCACGGGATCGCTCCGTGACGACTCCGGACGACGCCGACCCCCCGCCCGACGACCAGGCGGCACCGGGCGCGCCGCCGGCCCGCCCGGCTCGCGACGGCCGCGCCGATCGAGCCGACCGCGCGCGCGGCGCCCGGAGCCGCCGGGCGCCGGGCTGGGACCGCGACGACGCCATCACGACCACCACCTGGGAGCGGCCCCCCGAGCATCTGGTGCGCGACATGGCCCGCCGGTGCGTCATCGACATGGGGTGGGGCCGGCTGATGTTCGGCCAGACGTTCCCTGACCACGCCTCGATCGAGGAGGCGCTCGGCGACGAGCAACTGGGCCGTCGCGACATCGCCCTCTACGTGACCGACCCCCACGTCCTGGTCTCGCGGCGGCCCCAAGAGCTCTTCATCGACCCCAGCTACACGTTCCGGCGCCAGCTCACGACCTACCGGGCCCGGCGCCAGACCGTCCCCGGCGTGGTCGTGCGCAACCTCAACAGCGCGGCCGACGCCGAGGCGGTCAACCGCATCTACGTCCGGTGCTCGATGGTTCCGGCCCCGGCCGGGGTGCTGCTGGCCAACCAGCGCGAGCGCCACGTCAGCATCCTGGTGGCGGTCGACGACAGCACCGGCACCGTCGTCGGCACCGTGACCGGGCTCGACCACGAGCGGCTCTTCGCCGATCCCGAGGCCGGCTCCTCGCTGTGGTGCCTCGCCGTCGACCCCGACTGCTCCCGACCGGGCGTGGGCGAGGCCCTCACCCGCACGCTCGCCGAGAAGTTCCTCGCCCGGGGCCGCGCCTACATCGACCTGTCGGTCATGCACGACAACCGCCCGGCCATCCGCCTCTACGAGAAGCTCGGCTTCGAACGGGTCCCGGTGTTCGCGGTCAAGCGCAAGAACGCCATCAACGAGCAGCTCTTCGCCGGTGCCATCCCCGACGACCTCGAGCACTGCAACCCCTACGCCCGCATCGTCGCCGACGAGGCCCTGCGCCGGGGGATCCGGGTCGAGGTGCTCGACGCCGAGGGCGGGTTCCTGAAGCTCTCGCACGGTGGTCGGTCGGTGGTGACCCGCGAGTCGCTCTCGGCGCTGACGACGGCGGTGGCCATGAGCCGCTGCGACGACAAGCGGGTGACCCGCAAGCTGGTCGCCGCCGCCGGTCTCGCCGTGCCCGCCGGGCGCAGCGCCAGCCACGACGACGCCGACCACGACTTCCTCGCCGAGGTGGGCGACATCGTGGTCAAGCCCGCCCGGGGCGAGCAGGGCCGGGGGATCACCGTCGGCGTGACGGACCACGACCACCTCGACGAGGCCATCGCCCTCGCCCGGTCGTTCTGTCCCGACGTGCTGCTCGAGCAGCGCTGCGACGGCGACGACCTGCGCCTCGTGGTGATCGCCAACGACGTGGTGGCGGCCGCCGTCCGCCGGCCGGCGACGGTGGTGGGCACGGGCCGCCACACCGTCGGCGAGCTCATCGCCGCCCAGTCGCGGCGGCGCTCGGCCGCCACCGGCGGTGAGTCGTCCATCCCCCTCGACGATGGCACCGTCCGCACCCTCGAGGACGCGGGCCTGACGCTCGAGTCGGTGCTCGAGGCGGGCCGTGCGCTGCGGGTACGGCGCACCGCCAACCTCCACACCGGCGGCACCATCCACGACGTGACCGACACGCTGCACCCCACGCTGGCCGACGCCGCCGTGCGGGCCAGCCGGGCGATCGAGATCCCGGTGACCGGCATCGACCTCCTCGTCCCCGACGCCACCGGCCCCGACTACGTCTTCATCGAGGCCAACGAACGACCCGGGCTCGCCAACCACGAGCCCCAGCCGACTGCCGAGCGCTTCATCGACTTCCTCTTCCCCACCACCTCTTCACTTCCGTGGGGCTGGACCGCGACCGCGCCCGGCGACCGCGGCGCCGCCAACTGGCCCGACACCCACGGCGTCGAACCGGTGCAGTAGGTCGGGCGGGCGCCTGTTGGCGAGGGGGCGAAGGCCTGCGGGGTTCCGACTCACGCTCTGCCGCATCGGCGGAGCTTGCGGAGCCGAGCATGAATCAATCGCGTGTGCCTGGGGTCCGGGCCGCGACGTGAAGGGTTCGGCAGGCGTCGGCGGCGTGGCGGGATCAGAACGTGGTCGGCGGCACCGTGCGGGTGATGGCGGGGTCGAACTCGATGTAGGGGTCGGGGCGCCAGCCGGCGGGACCGGCGAAGAGGTTCGAGGGGATGGTCTGGCCCAGCTCGTTCCAGCGGCGGACGTTGGCGTTGTGGAGGCGGCGGGCGGCGGCGATGCGGTCCTCGGTGTCGACCAGTTGGGTCTGCAGCCGGACGAACAGCCGGTCGGCACGCAGCTTCGGGTAGCCCTCGGCGACGGCCATGAGATGGCCGAGCGACGACGACACCTGGGCCTCGGCGGCCACCTGCTCGTCGTCGTGGGTACCGTTCGCGGTCGCCGCGCGGCTCCTCGCGGCGACGACGGCTTCGAGGGTGGCGCGCTCGTGGGCGGCATGGGCCCGGACCACCTCGACCAGGTTGGGGATGAGCTCGTAGCGGCGGCGGAGCTCGACGTCGACGCCCGACCAGCTCTGGGCGACGTACTGGCGGGCCTCGACGTAGCGGTTCCACGTGACCAGGCTCCACAGGGCGAGGACGCCGACCAGCCCGAGGGCGATCCAGACGGCGGTCACGGGATCGGCGGAGGCTCGACGCCGGCGGCCCGCCAGACGTAGTCGGGCACCAGGCCCACGAAGGCGACGAGGTGGGTGGCGGCGTGCCAGTGCTCATCGGGAGGCGTCCACCGGCCGTTGCCGAACTCGACGAGGAGGGCGGCCCCGTCGAGCTCGAAGTCGTCGACGGGTTGGGCGAGGAGCCACTCGACGGCAGTGGGATGGAGGAGGTCGTGCACCGCCCGGGGGTCGCCGTCGACGAGGAAGCGCTTGTCGAAGTCGGCCGAGCCGACCTCCTGGTCGCGGATGCCGACGGCCCGGCCGAGCTTGCGCAGCACACCTTCGGTGCGGACGCGGACCTCGGGCAGATGGGCGGGCAGGGCGGCCAGCGCCAGCTTGCGGCGGTGGGTGGAGCTCGATCTCCGGCCCTCGCCGTCGGTCGATTCCGTGACGTAGGAGTAGTCGAACACCCGCACCGGGATCGGGCCGGGCACATCGACCAGATGGCGGATGCGGCGGCTGTGGTCACCGGCCCGGAACACCGGGAAGCGGTCCCGGAGCTCGCCAACCAGGTGGTCGGCCTCGGGCAGGTAGCGCCACCCGCGCGCGGCGCACATGGTCTGGACCGCCGCCACCCGTCGCTGCTCGACCCGCCAGGCGGCATAGGCGATCCCGGCGATGACGACGATGACGGCGATGACGACGACGGCGATCACGACGCATGCGTACCAGCTCCGTCGGAAGAGCGGCGGGCGCGATGGGGACCCGCGCCGCTCGGGCGATCCGCTAGCAAGGGGCCATGATCGAGCGCAGCGAGGGCATGGCGGGCGCGCGAGCGCCAGCGAGCCGCACGGTGATGGGGCCCGGGGGCGCAGCCCCCGAGCAACAGTGACGGTTCCGCCGGCCGGCGCCAGCCCGGCTCCGCTGGCCATCGACGTCGAGTGGACGATCGATTTCCTCATCCGGTTGTTGCGCACGCCGAGCCCGTCCGGGCGCACCGACGCCGTGGTGCAGCTGATCGGTGACGAGCTCGACGATCTCGGGTTCCGCTTCGAGCTCACGCGGCGGGGCTCCCTCATCGCCGAGCTGCCCGGCCGCCACGACGGTCCCGACCGGGCGGTGGTCACCCACGCCGACACCATCGGGTGCATGGTCAGGGCGCTCAAGGACAACGGGCGCCTCGCCGTCATCCCCGTCGGTCACCACTCGGCCCGCTTCGCCGAGGGGGCACGCGTGTCGATCTTCACCGATGGTGGGACTCGACCGCTCACCGGCACCGTCCTGCCGTTGAAGGCATCGGGGCACGCCTTCAACGACGAGGTCGACACCCAGGGCGTCGGCTGGGACCACGTCGAGGTGCGCATCGACGAGCGCATCGCGATCCGCGCCGACGTCGAGGCGCTCGGCGTGCAGGTCGGCGACTTCGTCGCCCTCGACGCCGAACCCGTGCGCACCGACGCGGGCTTCCTCGTGTCGCGCCATCTCGACGGCAAGGCCGGCGTCGCCGCCGCGGTGGCGGCGTTCCGGGCGCTGAGCGACGGCCACGTCTCCCTACCGGTGACGGCGCACCTGCTCATCACCATCGCCGAGGAGGTCGGTCAGGGTGCGAGCCACGGCCTCGACGCCGACGTGGCCGAGATGGTCTCGGTCGACAACGCCGTGTGCGCCCCGGGTCAGCACTCCATCGAGGACGGTGTCACCATCCCCATGGCCGACCAGTCCGGCCCCTTCGACTACCACCTCACCCGCAAGCTCCTGCGGATCTGCGCCGATCACCACATCCCCCACGCCCGCGACACGTTCAAGTGGTACCGCTCCGACGTGGCTGCGGCCATCGAGGCCGGCGCCGGCACGCGTGCGGCACTGATCGCCTTCGGCGTCGACGGGAGCCACGGCTGGGAGCGCACGCACGTCGACTCCGTGCGGCGGGTCGCCGAGCTGCTCACCAGCTACCTCCGGACCGACCTCACCTTCGCCCGCTGGGACCGCGCCCCCAAGGGCGAGCTGGCCAACTTCCCGTCCAGCCGTCAGCCCACCTGAGCGGCGTCGACGTCGCCCCCCGACGTCCTGGTCAGGGGACGGGCACGACCCGCAGCGGGTAGCACTCGGCGACACCGGCGGCGGCGGCCTCCCCGTCGCAGAAGGCCTGCGCCGCGGCCTCGTCGGCGAAGGGCCCCGACCACAGCACCCAGATACCCGCGGTCAGGGGCTCCGGTCGTCCCTCGGTGGCGAACCGGTTGGAGTCCAGCACGCGGGCCGGCAACGTCGAGAGGGCCCGAGCCTGCTCGGCGGCGGCCTCGGCGTCGGCGTCGGCCTGGTTGAGGCTGCCGAGCACGGCGATTACGGCGGGCTCGGCGGGCCCGAGCACGAGCTCGGCGGTGGGCACCGTCGACGCGGTGGGCACCGTCGACGCGGTGGGCTCGACCGTGGCGTCGGGCCCCCCGTCGCTGCTGTCGACGTCGTCGGTGACCGTGTCGTCGTCGTCGAGCACGGCGCGGACACCGAGGAAGGCCCCCAGGCCGGCGACCACCGCGACGGCACCGACCGCCAGGACGAGCGGTACCCGCGACGGGCGGCGCCGGTCGTCGAGATCGTCGGGACCGGCGCCGGGCGCGATCGCGGTGCGGGCGGTCCACGCCGCACCGTCCCACCACCGGACGCGGCCGGCATCGTTGGGGTCCTCGTACCAGCCGGGTTCCGGCATGACCGCATCGTCGCGCACCGATCGCCCCCCGGCTCAGCGGTCCGTCGGTTCGACCGCGCCGGCGGCGGCGCGCACCGCTTCCACCAGGGCGTCGACGCCGTCGGCCTTCTCGACGTAGCGCAGGCCGAGGGCGGCGGCGGTACCCGCCACCCGGCGGTCGAAGAGCGAGCTGAACAACACGACGGGCACGGAGGAGCCGGCCGACCGCAGCGCGTCCACCACGTCGAGGCCGTCGCCGTCGGGGAGGACCACGTCGAGCACCACCACGTCGGGCGCCTCCCGGATGACCACGTCGACCGCGCCCGCGGCGCGGTGGTGCACGGTGACCACGTCGATGCCGTCGTCGGTGACCACCGACGACACCAGCTCGCCGAACCGCGCATCGTCGTCGACCAGCACCACCCGCACTGCCCGCCCGTCGCCCTGCGTCACGCGCTGGAGTCTGCCGCGTCATCGCGGCGGAGGAGGCCGCGGAGGAACACCTCGCACGCCAGCGCCGCCCGGTCGGCGACGGGCGCGGCGGGGAACGCCGGCTTGGTCACGGCGAGGGAGGCCACCCCGTGGACGAGGGCCCACACCACCACGGCGATGTCATGGGCCGGCGGCAGGTCGTCGCGGAAGCGGCCGGCGTCGATGCCGGCCTGGAGGGTGGCGACGAGGGTGGGGAAGGCGCCGCCGGCGGCGAAGACCTCGTCGGCGTACTGCTCGGGGGTCAGCTCGGAGCGCCCCATGAACATGATCCGGTAGTGCTCCGGGTCCTCGACGGCGAAGCGGACGTAGGCTTGGCCGAGGGCGCGCAGGGCGGCGACTGGGTCGGCGTCGACGTCGGCCACGGCGGCGGCCATCACGGCGTCGAAGCGGGCGAAGTGGATGGCGCACACCTCGAACAGCAGGTGCTGCTTGTCGGTGAAGTGCCGGTAGATCGACGGGGCGGTCACCCCCACCCGGTCGGCCACCGCCCGGATCGACACGGCGTCCTCGGAGCCCGTCTCGAGCAGGAGGGCCTCGGCGGCGGCGATGATCTCGTCGTGCAGCCGGTCGCCCTCGCCCCGCCGGGCCCGCGGTCGGGTGCCGGCGGTGGCGGGAGCGTCCGGTGTCACGTGGTGACCTTGGCACGCCCGTCGTCGTGGACCGCATCGGGGCCGCCCGGTACGACGGTGGCCCCGGGCACGGGGCGCAGGGGCGGCCCGCCGCCGGCCGGCCCCGGGGGGCCGTCGAGTTCGACGTGCTCGCTGAGGCCGAAGCGGTCGTGGAAGCGCCGCAGGGGACCGGGAGCCCACCAGTTCGCGCCACCAGCCAGGCGCATGAAGGCCGGTACCAGGGTGCCCCGGATGACGAAGGCGTCGAGCAGCACGGCGAGGGTCAGGCCGATGCCGAACAGCTTGATGAAGCTGACCCCGCTGGTGGCGAAGGCGAGGAAGACCACCGAGATGAGCACGGCGGCGGCGGTGACGATGCGCCCGGTGCGCTGGAGGCCGACGGCGACGGCGGTGGCGTCGTCGGCGCCGGCCCGGTGCTCCTCGGCGATGCGGGACAGGAGGAACACCTCGTAGTCCATGGACAACCCGAACGCGATGCAGAACATCAGCACCGGCATGGTCGTGACGATCGAGCCGGTGGCCGTGAAGCCGAGGACGTCCGAGAAGTTCCCGTCCTGGAACACCCACACCATGACGCCGAAGGTGGCCGAGAGGCTCAACACGTTCAGCGCCAGGGCCTTGAGCGGGAGCAGGACGCTGCCGAACATCAGGAACAGCAGCACGAACGTGATGACGGCGATGATGGCGAGCGCCAGGGGCAGGTCGTCGTAGAGCGACGACTTGGAGTCGACCAACTGGGCCGACTGCCCGCCCACCAGCACCTCGAACGGTGCCCCGGTGGACCGGATGGCGTCGACCAGTTCCTCGCCCTCGAGCGAGAGGGGCTCGACCGACGGCACCACCGAGACGTTCGTCGCACCGTCGCGGGCGAGGCGCTCGCCGAGGCTGGCATCGCTCGCGCCGTCGATGAGCAGCTGGCCGGGCTCGCAGTTGAGCTCGCCCACCCCGCCCGCCGTGCCGCAGTAGATGCCGGTCTCGGCGTCGACCCGGGCGACGCCCGGCAGGGCGGCGAGCGTCGTCGCGTAGGTGTCGACGGCGGCCGCCCGCTCGCCGGCGGCGGCGGGCAGGTCGCCGGCCACGACGGACACGGCGCCGGCCTCGGCCGAGGAGAACTCGGCCCGGATGACGTCCTGCACGGTGCGGGACTCGTTGGAGGCGGGCAGCACCCGGTCGTCGGGGAGGCCGAGGCGCAGGCCGAGAACGGGCGAGCCGACGGCGAGCAGGAGCACGAGCACGGCAGCGGTGATGGGTACCGGCCGGCGCATCACCCGGCGGGCCGTGCGGTACCAGAAGCCCTCGGCCGGCGTGGTGGTCGAGCGGCGGAACACGGTCAGGCTGTCGATGCGGTGGCCGAGGACGGCCAGGAGCGCGGGGAGCACCACCACGGCGAACACCCCGGCGAGGCCGGCGACGGCGAGGCCGGCCCAGGCGAACGAGCGCAGGAACACGATGTCGAACACCAGCAGGGCGCTGAGCGACGCCGCCACGGTGAGGGCCGAGAAGGCCACGGTGCGCCCGGCGGTGCGCACGGTGCGCACCGCGGCGACATGGGGTTCGTGGCCGCCCTGGAGCTCCTCGCGGAAGCGCGAGATCACGAACAGCGAGTAGTCGATGGCGAGACCGAGCCCGAGCGCGGTGGTCAGGTTGAGGGCGTAGATGGAGACGTCGGTGAACGCGGTGACGCCGTAGAGGATGAGGAAGGTGCCGACGACCGACAGGGCACCGATGAGCAGTGGCAGGGCGGCGGCCACCACGCTGCCGAACACCACCACCAGCAGCACGATGGTGATGGGGATGGCGATGAGCTCGGCCCGCACCAGGTCGCCCTCGATGGTTTCGCCCACGGCGCGGAACACCTCGGCCTGCCCGCCGACGGCGACCGTCACGGGGCCGTCGTCGCGGGTGAACCGGGGGGTGATGTCGGTGATCGCCTCGTCGATGGCGTCCTCGCTGCCCGGCAGGCGGGCCAGCACGAGGGCGCGGTCGCCGTCGTCGCTGCGCAGCGGGTTGCCGGGTGGCAGCGACCAGTAGTCGGCGACCTGGACGACGGGCTCGCCCTCGACGGTCTCGGCCGCCAACTCGGCGACCACGGCCCGTCCGGCGGCGGCCACCGCCGGATCGTCGACCGAGCTGCCGTCGGGTGCGGTGATCAGCAGCACGACGTTGGGGCTGCCCCCGCCGAAGGTCTCGGTGAGCACGTCCTCGACCCGGCTCGACTCGGCGGCCGGGTCCTCGAAGCCGCCGGTGGTGAGGCGGTCGGGCACCCCGCCTCCGAGGGTGCCCGCCACCGCGAAGAACGCGAGGGCGAGGACGAGCACGCTCCGCCGGCGGCGGACGGTCAGGTGGGCGAGGCGGGTCAGCATGGCGGGTCCTCCGTAGCTGTCTGGCGCTTAGGTAACGCTGTTTACCTAACGCCGCTACCTAACTACGGATCGTCACCGTTGTCCACGTGTCCTCGGTCACGCACGGCGTCCTGTGGTGGTAGAACGCCAGCGCGCCGGGCGGCGTACCTCACCGTTTCGACCCGGAGGTCACTGCGATGCTCAAGGAGTTCAAGGCGTTCCTGTTCCGCGGGAACGTGGTCGACCTGGCGGTGGCGGTCGTCATCGGCGC
>JBBJOU010000028.1:0-11891 GCA_037724305.1 Acidimicrobiales bacterium | reverse complement strand
GAGCGGCGTCATCCGGCCGTCCAAACGCCAAGGTTGTTTCCCGGCGGGCCCTTAGGTCAGGCTCGGCGGGGGCTCGGCAGGGCGCTGCCGACCGTCGTCATGATCAGGCCCAACCCGGCGACCATGGCGCCGGCGCCGATCTCCAGGCCCGGGTCGTCGCCCGCCAGCTCGCCGCTGGCGGCGAGGCACCACAGCGTCATGACGATGCCGACGCCGAGGCCGATCCAGCGGAACGGCGTGCGCACCGCCGCGCCGAGGACGCCCAGGCCAGCAGCGAGCAGGGCGAGCAACCAGCCGAACTGCGCGTAGCTGGTGGCGATCGGCAGCTCGTCGGAGAAGTCGGCGGCGTCGGCGAACTCGCGGATGTCGGCGAAGTCGATGCCGAGATTGCCGAAGACGCTGGTGACCCAGTCGAGGCCGGCGAGGTGGCCGAGGAGCACCAGCACGGCGCCGATCCCGGCGACGATGAGCCCGGCCGTCGACGGCCCCCGTCGGGGCGCGACCGGACCGAAGGGGCCCGCCCCGTAGGGACCCCGGGGTACCGCGACGCCGTAGCCGGGGGGAGGCCCGTAGCCGGCCGGCGGCGACCCGTAGGCACCGGGCGGCCCCGGGTAGGTGCCGGGGGCCGGACCGTACGGGTTGGGCGGCGCGTCGAAGGCGGCGGTCGGTGGCCCGAAACCGGCCGGGGGCGCCACGGGGTGGTCAACCGGATCAGAAGCGCGGCCGCCCTGCGCGTCCACGACGTGCTCGGTCCACCCCGAGCCGTCGTGATAGCGCTGGGCGAAACGCCCGGCCGGGTCGGGGTGCCAGCCGGGCGCGCTCTGGGTCATCGCCCCTACTTGGTGAGGGGGCGCTCGGCGACGTCAGGCACGAACTGGACGGCCAGGAGGCCCCAGCCGAGCAACGTCAACCACGCGCCGAAGGCGGTGGCCAACTCGACTCCGTCTTCAGCGAAGGTCCCGATCTGGATGTTCGTGAGCAGGTTCCAGACGGCGAAGAAGATGAGGACGCCCCCGGCGATCAGCCTGATCTGCGCAGTCACCTTGGACTCCACCTGGGGCAGGCGAAGCGCCAGGACCGTGAGGGCGATGGCGGCGAAGAATGCCAGCAGGTAGAGGATGCTCCCCCACAGGTTAGGGAAGAACCCGACACCCTCACCTTCGTTGAGGTCGGCGACGCCGGCCTTGAAGTTGTCGAAGTCGGGGACGCGAGCCCAGTCGAAGGCGAAGAGGCCGAGCAACACGAACAACATCCCGAGCCCAGCGGCGGCGGCACCGATGGTGGGTTTGAAGGCGCCGCCGGCGCCGGAACCGCCGAACGGAGACTGGCCGTAGCCCGGCTGGGGCGCCTGCCCGTAGGGCTGGGGGGGCTGGCCGTAGGCCTGCTGCGGCGGAGGGGCGCCGAAGCCCGGGCCGGAGGGGGGCGGGGCAGGGGCATCGAAGCCGGTCTGGGTGGGCGGCGCGCCCGGGGTTCCGCCGTAGGCGTCGGGCGCACCGGCGGGCGCCGCCCCGGTTACGGGGTCCGACGTCTGGTTGCCGGCGGCGTCGACCACGTTCTCGGTCCACCCGTTGCCGTCGTGGTAGCGCTGGCCGAACTTGCCGGCCGGGTCCGGGTACCACCCGGGCGTCGTCTGCGACATCGATGCTCCTCATTGCTCGCCGGCTTGCGGCCGCCGACGCTAGTCGGCTAGATCCCGCCCTGGTGCGAATCCCACCTCGGGCCGGGCATCGTGGCCGGGCGTCCCCACGCAGCGACGTCGCCGACCTCGCCACGTCGCGTTGCCGGGTCGTGTCGGTGCCATGACCGCCTCGTCACGATCAGGGGCAATCCCGTGCGCGCCGCATGGCGGTGCCATAGGGTCGCCGCGCAGGTGAACACACGGTGACGACGGGACCGTCGGTGGCGTGCTGCGGCGCGCCTCCCGCCCCCGTGCCACCCTGATCCAGGGGGTACGATTTGATGACCAGCTACGGCGGAGCAACTCGCACGCACGCGAGGCGGGGACTGGCGCTGCTCGCCGGCCTGGCGCTGCTCGGTGCCGCGTGCTCGAGCGACGAGGACGACCCCGCGGCCGGCGTCGAGGGAGAGACCCCGGGCACCGACGGGACGGGCGGCGGTGGCCGAGGCGGCGAAGAGGGCGCCACCACCGAGGGCGGCGGGCTGCTGGCCGAAGTCCAGTCGCGGGGCAACCTCGTCTGTGGCGTGAACGACGCCGTGCCCGGCTTCGGCATCACCGACGAGGCCGGGGAGTTCAGCGGCTTCGACATCGACTTCTGCCGGGTGGTGGCAGCGGCCGTGCTCGGCGACGCCGAGGCGGTCGAGTTCCGGCCGCTCACCGCCGACCAGCGCTTCACCGCGTTGCAATCGGGCGAGATCGACGTCCTCATCCGCAACACCACCTTCACCGCCACCCGGGACGGCTCCGAGGGGGCCGCCTTCGCCACCACCACCTTCTACGACGGCCAGCAGATGATGGTGCGCGCCGATGCCGGCTTCGACACCATCGAATCGATGGACGGCACCACGGTCTGCGTGCTCTCGGGCACCACGACCGAACTGAACCTCGCCACCCGGTTCGCCGCCGGCGGCCTCACCGTCACGCCGCTCACCTTCCCCGACAACGAGCAGTTGCAGGCCGCCTTCGTGGCCGGGCAGTGCGACGGGTGGACGTCCGACGGTTCGCAGCTCGCCGGCGTCCGCTCTGCCTTCCCCGAGGCCGACGGTGGCCCGGAAGGGCTGGTGATCCTCGACGAGGTGTTCTCCAAGGAGCCGCTCGGGCCGGCGGTCCGCGACGGCGACGACGAGTGGGCCGACGCGGTCAACTGGGCCGTCCTCGCCACCATCCAGGCCGAGGAGTTCGGCATCGGCCAGGCCGACGTCCAGGACGCGCTCACCGACGAGAACCCCGACGTCCTGCGCTTCTTCGGCCAGCCCATCGACGACGGCGAGGGCAGCACCGCCGTCTTCGACCCCGGTCTCGGCCTCGACCCGGAGTTCGCCATCGCCGTCGTCGAGCAGGTCGGGAACTACGGCGAGATCTTCGACCGTAACGTCGGTGCCGGCTCGCCCCTCGAGCTCGACCGCGGCCTGAACGCGCTGTGGGACGCTGACGAGCCGGGGCTCATGTACGCCCCGCCCTACCGCTGAGCCGAGCGGTGCCCGCCAACGCCCCGCCGCCCAGCCCACCAGGGGCGGCGGCGGGGCGGGCGCCCCGCCGCCCGCGCGGTCGCCTCGACCTGGGGGCGGTCGGGCTCCAAGTCCTCGCCGTGGCCGCGGTGGTGGCCCTCGTCGTCTACCTCGCCGACAACGTCAGCACCAACCAGCGTCTCCTCGGCATCGACTCGGACTTCAGCTACCTCGACGACCCCGCCGGCGTGCTGGTCGCCTTCTCCGACTTCTCGCCCGGCCAACCGGTGCGCGAGATCCTCCTCGTCGGCTTGAAGAACACGGCCCTCGTCGCCCTGCCGGGCATCGCCCTCACGCTCGTGCTCGGCACGCTGCTGGGCATCGCCCGCCTGTCGCCCAACTGGCTCCTGCGCAAGGCGGCGACCCTGTACGTCGAGACGTTGCGCAACATCCCGCCCGTGCTGGTCATCATCTTCGTCAACGCCGCCGTGGTGCTCGGCTTCCTGCCGACCATCCAGGAGTCGTTCTCGTTGTTCGGACTGGTCGAGCTCAACAACCGCCGGCTCCTGGTGGCGAGCCCGGTGTGGACCGACGGCACCGCCGCCTGGCTCGTGGTGGTCGGCGTCGGCGTCGTCGCCGCCGTCGTGTTCGCCGTGCTGGCCACCCGTCGATCGTTTCGTACCGGCGTCCCCCACCGCCGGGTGTCCCGGGGCGTGGCCATCGCCGTCGGGGTGGCGACCGCCGGCTACGTGGTCCTGGGAGCTCCGGTGGCCCTCTCCCGACCGGTCCTCGACGGGCCCAGCTTCTCCGGCGGGGCCGCCATGAGCACCGGCTACTTCGCCCTCCTGGCCGGCCTCGTGCTCTACACCGCCAGCCACATCGCCGAGATCGTCCGGGGCTCGGTGCAGGCCGTGGCCAAGGGCCAGGTCGAGGCCGCCGACGCCCTCGGGCTCAGCACCGGTGCCCGGCTGCGCTTCGTCGTGCTGCCCCAGGCCTTCCGCATCGCCATCCCCCCCACGCTCAACCAGTTCCTCAACCTGACCAAGAACACCTCGCTCGGCCTCGTCGTGGCGTACTCCGAGCTCACCCTCATCACCCAGCAGGTGATCGGCAACGGCAGTCCCGCCGTGCAGTCCACGCTCGTGCTCATGGCCGTCTACCTGTGCCTCACCCTGCCCATCTCGGCCCTCACCAACGTGGCCAACCGCCGCCTCCAACTGGTGGAACGGTGAACCCCACGCGTCCGCCGGCCCAGCGCGACGAGCCGTGGACCTGGGCCCGGCGCGAGCTGTTCTCGGGACCGGTCAACACCGTGGTGTCCGTCGTCTTCGGCGCCGCCCTCGCCTACGTCGCCTACCGCATCGTGGCCTTCACCTTCCTCAACACCGAGTGGGAGGTGGTGCGCCGCAACCTCCGGCTGTTCATGGTCGGCCGGTTCCCGATCGACGACCTGTGGCGGGTGTGGGCGGCGGGCTACCTGGTCGTGGCCGCCATCGGCATCGGGGCCGGCGTTACCGGTGCGGTGGCGGCCGAGACGGCGGTGGCCAAGGGGCGCCCGCCGACCCGTCTTCCGACCGCCGTGGCGGTCGGGCGCTTCGCACCGCTCCTGGTGCTCGTCGTCGTCCTCGTCAGCCTGACCCGCACCGTCGTGCCCGGCCTGCTCGCCGTCGGCGCCGTCGCCACCCTGCTCGCCAGCCGGACGGCTGCCCATCGGGTGCCGGCGGGTCGAGCCCGGGCGCTGGCGTGGCTGGTGGCGCTCGGCGCGCTCGTCGGAGCGTTCCTCGTCCTCACCGGTTTCGGCGGCGTGGGGTGGGACGCGTGGGGCGGCCTGCTGCTCACCCTCTTCGCCACCGTGGCCGGCATCGTGCTGTCCTTCCCCCTCGGCATCGTCCTGGCCTTCGGCCGGCGGTCGCGCCTCCCGGCGGTGCGGTGGCTGTCGGGCGCCTACATCGAGCTGTTCCGGGGCGTGCCGCTCGTGACCCTGCTCATCATCAGCCAGGTGTCGCTCGGCTTCTTCTTCCCCACCTCGGTCGACCCGCCCAGCCTGCTGGCGCGCGGGCTCATCGCCATCGTCCTCTTCGAGTCGGCCTACATGGCCGAGGTCGTGCGCGGCGGTCTCCAGTCCGTGCCCGGGGGCCAGGTGGAGGCGGCCCAGGCGCTCGGGCTCCGGCGGCGCCACGTGGTGCGCCGGGTGGTCCTCCCCCAGGCATTGCGCGCCGTCATCCCCGCCACCGTCGGGCAGTTCATCAGCCTGTTCAAGGACACCTCGCTGCTCGGGGTCGTGGCCTTCTTCGAGCTCCTGCGGGTGTCGCAGACCGTGCTCAGCCAACCCGACTTCCGGGCCCAGGGCCTCGACGCCGTCACCCTCGGATTCGCCGGCTTCATCTACTGGGTGGTCTCGTACACCATGTCCAAGGAGAGCCGCCGCCTCGAGCGCCGGCTGGGAGCTGACCGCGCATGACCGAGCCGAACACCGCCGATCAGGCGCATGACACCGCCGATCAGGCGCATGACACCGCCGATCAGGCGCATGACACCGTCGCCGTGCAAGCCGACGCCACTGCGGTGGTCGGGGGAACGGGCGCCCCCATGATCGAGTGCACGGGCGTGGAGAAGTGGTTCGGCGACTTCTGCGCGCTGCGGGGCGTCGACATCACCGTCGGCACCCAGGAGGTGGTGGTCGTCATCGGGCCCTCGGGTTCGGGGAAGTCGACCCTGATCCGGTGCGTCAACCGCCTCGAGGAGCACGACCGGGGCCGCATCTTCGTCGACGGCATCGAGCTCACCCGGTCGCTCAAGGACATCCAGGCCGTGCGCCGCGAGGTGGGCATGGTGTTCCAGAGCTTCAACCTGTTCCCCCACCTCACCGTCCTGGAGAACATCACGCTGGCCCCGCTGCAGGTGCGCCGGTGGCCGGCAGGCAAGGCCCGCGAGGTGGCGATGGAGCAACTGGAGGCGGTGCGAATCCCCGAGCAGGCGCACAAGTACCCCGGCCAGCTCTCGGGCGGCCAGCAGCAGCGGGTCGCCATCGCCCGGGCCCTCGCCATGCAGCCCAAGGTGATGCTCTTCGACGAGCCGACCTCGGCTCTCGACCCCGAGATGATCGCCGAGGTGCTCGACGCCATGCGCGAGCTCGCCCGCTCGGGCATGACCATGGTGGTGGTCACCCACGAGATGGGTTTTGCCCGCGAGGTCGCCGACCGCGTGGTGTTCATGGCCGACGGCGAGATCGTCGAGGTCGGCACCCCCGAGCACTTCTTCACCGACCCGGCGGAGGACCGCACGAAGCTGTTCCTCAGCCAGATCCTGTAGCCCCGACGCAACTGGCGGCAGCTATCGAAGCGATGGCTCCGATAGCTGCCGCCAGTTCGCTACCGGGTCTACTTGACCTCGACCGAAGCGCCGGCCGCCTCGAGCGAGGCCTTGGCCTTCTCGGCGTCTTCCTTGGAGACCTTCTCGAGCACCGGCTTGGGGGCCGAGTCCACGAGGTCCTTGGCCTCCTTGAGGCCGAGGCTGGTGAGCGACCGCACCTCCTTGATGACGGCGATCTTGGCGCCGCCGGCGGCGGTGAGCACGACGTCGAACTCGTCCTGCTCCTCCTCGACGGGAGCGGCGTCGCCGCCGCCACCGGGAGCGGCAACGGCGGCGGGGGCCGCTGCGGTCACGCCGAACTTCTCCTCGAACTCCTTCAGCAGTTCGCTCAGCTCGAGCACGCTCATCGACGCGATGGCGTCGAGGATCTCGTCCTTGGTCAGGGTGGGCATGTCAGTTCTCCTCAGCAGGGGTACCGGCAGCCTCTGCCGGGGTGGGATCGGTGTCGGAGGTGATGTCGTCGCCAGGAGCGGCGTCGGGGACCGCGGTCGCGTCGGCGGCAACCGGAGCAGCTTCGGCCGAAGCCTCGTCAGCCGCCGGAGCGGTTTCCGAGGCCGGTGCTTCGTCGGCGACCGGAGCGGCGTCCGCATCAGCGACCGGCGCCGCATCGGCCGGAACCTCGTCGGGGACCGGCGCCGCATCGGCGGGGGCGCCGGGGGCGCCGCCTTGGTCGATGAGGGCCTTGAGGCCATAGGCGAAGTTGCGGGGCAGGGCCTGGAGCAGGCCGGCGAACTGCACCATGGGAGCAGCGATGGCGCCGGCCAGACGGGCCAGGAGGACGTCGCGGGGTTCCACGTCGGCCAGGGCGCTCGTCTCGACGGCCGTGAGCAGCTTGTCGCCGAGCACGCCGCCCTTGACCACCAGCGCCGGGTTGGCCTTGGCGAAGGCCTTCAGCGCCTTGGCCACGTTGACCGGGTCGCCGTCGACAAAGGCGATGGCGGTCGGACCGGTGAGCATCGACTCGATGTCGATGCCGAGGTCCCGGGCGGCGAAGCGCACCAACGAGTTCTTGTAGATGCGGTACTCGCCGCCCGCCTCGCGCAGGTCCCGGCGCAACTGCGCCATCGACGAGACGTTCAGGCCGCGGTACTCGGTGAGGAGCGCCGCGCTGGCACCCGACAACCGGTCCCGGACCTCGTCGACGACCGCCACCTTCTCGCTGCGGGGGTTGTCCATCAGTTGACCCTCCTCTCGTTCCTCGGGGCTCGCGCCAGCGCGCGAACCAACCGAGTGGACCGGAGGGTTCGCCTCGTCAGGCGGGCCGAGGCCCTTTCAGCGCCCGGAGGGCGCACCGGATGTCTGCGGCGAGCAGTACGTGAGGATCCGACGATAGCGGCGGCGCCGCCACCACCGCCAGGCGGCTAGACGGCGTCGGGGTCCTTGAGGCGGGTGGGGTCGACCTTGATGCCGGGGCCCATGGTCGACGCGATGACCATCTTGCGCAGGTAGCGGCCCTTGGACGAGGCCGGCTTGGCCCGCTGGATCTCGTCGAGCACTGCCCGGAAGTTCACCAGCAACTTGTCCGGCTCGAAGCTGACCTTGCCGAGGGGCACGGCGACGTTGCCGTAGCGGTCGGTGCGGTACTCGACCTTGCCGCCCTTGAAGTCGGTCACCGCCTTGGCGACGTCGTTCGTCACGGTGCCCGTCTTGGGGTTCGGCATCAGGCCCCGGGGCCCGAGCACGCGGCCGAGGCGGCCCACCATCGGCATGAGGTCCGGGGTGGCGATGGCCACGTCGAAGTCGAGCATCCCGCCCTCGACCTGCGCCGAGAGGTCCTCGGCGCCGACGATGTCGGCGCCGGCTTCGCGGGCGGCGGCGGCGGCGTCGCCGGTGGCGAACACGGCCACCCGGACGTCCTTGCCGGTACCGGCCGGGAGGGCGACGGTGCCACGGACGATCTGGTCGGCCTTGCGGGGATCGACGCCCAGGCGGATCACCAGCTCGACGGTCTCGTCGAAGCGGGCGGGGGCCAACGACCGGGCCAGGTCGAGCGCCTCGGCGGGGGTGTGGAGCTGGTCGCGGTTGAACTTGCGCGCCGCGTCGGTGTACTTCTTGCCCTTCGGCATGGGTGCCTCCCTCAATGGTGGATGGTCAGCGGGCCCGGCCGAGGTGGCGCCGGGTCTCCGGATGTGGGCGCCGCCGGACGGCGACGGTCCCGGTGGATCAGGGGGTCAGCGGGCGACCTTGAGCCCCATCGACCGGGCGGTGCCGGCGATCTGGAGCTTGGCCGCCTCGATGTCGTTGGCGTTGAGGTCGGGCAGCTTCACCTGGGCGATCTCGGTGACCTGGGCCATGGTGACGGTGCCGGCCGACTGGCGGCCCGGCTGGGTGCTGCCCTTGTCGAGCCCGGCGGCCTGGCGGAGCAGGACCGGCGTCGGCGGGGTCTTGAGCACGAAGGTGAACGTGCGGTCCTCGAAGACCGAGATGTCGACGGGCACGATGGTGCCGACCTGGGACTCGGTGGCGGCGTTGTAGGCCTTGCAGAAGTCCATGATCGCCACGCCGTGGGGGCCGAGGGCGGTGCCCACCGGCGGGGCGGGCGTGGCCTTGCCCGCCGGGATCTGGATCTTGACGACGGTGACGAGCTTCTTCTTGGCCATGGGACAACAACCTTCGGACGAACGGGGACGGGCGAGTTTGCTGGACGGGCGGCGCCGCCGCCCAATCCTAGAGCTTGGCGACCTGGCTGAACTCGAGCTCGACCGGCGTTTCCCGGCCGAAGATGTTGACCAGCACCTTGACCTTGAGGTGGTCCTCGTTGATCTCGATGATGGCCCCCGAGAAGTCGGCGAACGGACCTTCCTTCACCCGGACCGTCTCGTTGAGCTCGTAGCCGTGCTTGGGCTTGCCCCGCTTGGCGGCCGACTCGGCGTCGTCGGTCTTGACCATGAGGAAGTTCTCGACGTCTTTGCGCCGCAGCGGCGACGGCTTCGCCCCTTGGCCGACGAAGCCCGTGACCCCCGGCGTGTTGCGGATCACATACCACGAGTCGTCGTCGAGGCGGCAGCGCACGAGGAGGTAGCCGGGGAAGACCTTCTTCTGGACCACGACCTTCTTGCCGTTCTTGAACTCGACGACGTCCTCCATGGGGATGACGACCTCGTGGATCCGCTCCTCCATGTTCATGGACTGCGTGCGGGCCTGCAGGTTCTGCTGGACCTTCTTCTCGTAGCCCGACTGCGTGTGGACCACGTACCACTTGCCGGGCCGGTCATAGGGCGACTCGACCGGGTCGGGCTCGAGCGCCGCCTCGAGGAGGTCCTCGACGTCGACGACCTCCCCGCCGGCGCCGTCGGCACTCTCGGCGACGACATCGTCGTCGGCCGGGCCGGGGGCGTCCGTCGGGTCGGCGGCGGTGGGAGGGTCGGTGGCGTCAGGTTGGTCGGTGGCGGCGGCCACGCCAGCGGCGTCGACGTCGACGATCTCGTCGGCGGCCGGCGCGTCGTCGGTGGGGTCCCCGGCGGGCTCGCCGGGCTGGTCGGGGGTGTGGTCGGTCATGCTCAATCGAAGAGGTCGAGGACGAAGTTGGAGAACACCCAGTCGAGACCGGCGATGAACGCGGTCAGCACCACGATGGCGACCAGGACGATGATCGAGTAGTTGACGATCTCGGGCCGGGTCGGCCATGCCACCTTGCGCAGCTCGCCCCGGACCTCCTTCAGGAACTGGCCGGGGCTGGTTCGCTGCTCCCGC
This sequence comes from Acidimicrobiales bacterium, assembly GCA_037724305.1. Taxonomy (GTDB): domain Bacteria; phylum Actinomycetota; class Acidimicrobiia; order Acidimicrobiales; family JACDCH01; genus JBBJOU01. The sequence continues at coordinate 1,700 of JBBJOU010000028.1, read as the reverse complement.
TCGCGCGGCGACGGCTGGCTCGGGGCCTTCCGTTGGGCGCGGACCGGCTCGCCGTCAGGGCCCAACTGGCCCTGGCGCTGCATCATCCGCTTGGTCTCTCGGTTCATCGCCATCTGGTGGACCTCGGCCGCGTCGGCGCGGCAGGCGTTCGGTTACGAGCAGGGCAGGAGGGACTTGAACCCCCAACCTGCGGTTTTGGAGACCGCTGCTCTGCCAGTTGAGCTACTGCCCTCGGCTGGGGTGACCCGCACGCGGATCGAACATCAGGCTAGCACCCGCCCCCGATCGGGCACCCGGCGGGCCCTAACTGGCGAGGGGGCGGCGGCGGGTGCGGGTGGCGAGGAGGATGGCGCCGGCGGCGCCGGCGGTGGCGGCGGCGGCGATGCCCCCGACGTAGGCCACGCGGCGGCCGGTGAGCAGGGAACGAACGGCCTGGCGTTCGCCCGCTGCCTCGAGCGTGGCGAGGATGTCGGCGAGCAGGCCGGGGGCCGGTTCGAGCACCTCGGTGCGCAAACCGTGCAGCGTGCGCAGCAGCCGGCGGTACTGGACCAGCTCGGCCTGGCAGCGCACGCAATGCTCGACGTGGCGCCGCGCCGAGCGGTCCTCCAGCCCGACGCCGGGCGAGCGGGCCAGGCCCCGCAGCCCGCCGGGCACGATGCCGTCGGCGGCGGCGGGGAGCAGTTCGGCGACGTCCTCACACCGCATGGCTGCGCTCCTCGTGGTCGCCGGCGGCGGACTCGCCGGGGAGCGGGAAGAGCACCTCACGCAGCCGGCGACGGGCGCGGTGCAGGCGCACCTTGGCGGCCGAAACGGAGATGCCGAGCTCGGCGGCGATGGCCTCGTGGGGCATGTCGTAGACGTCACGCAGCACCACCACGGCCCGCAGCTTGGGGGGCAGCCCGGCGAGCGCTTCCTCCAGGCGGTCCCGCAGGGCACCGGCCTCGGCCTGGGCGGCGGGGTCGCGCTCGGGGTCGAGGTCGACGACGGTGGCGTCGTCGGCGAGGTGGTCGGTGCGGCGCCGGTGGCGACGGCCGAGGTGGGTGGTGGCGCAGTTGGCGGTGATGCGGTACAGCCACGTGGTGAACTGCGCGTCACCCCGGAACCGGGCGAGGCCCTTGTAGGCCCGCAGGTACGACTCCTGCACCACGTCGCTCGCATCCTCCTCGTCGCCGGTCAGGCGCAGGGCGAGCGTGTAGGTCTGGGCGTACGTCGCTCGCACCAGCGCCTCGAAGGCCGCCTCGTCCCCCTGGCGCGCGGCGGCGACCAGGACAGCGGTGGGGTCCTCGGTGTGCATGTGCACCCCCTCCGACCCCCGCGCGGGTGACAAGGTTACGCGCCGAAGGTCCGGGGCGTCGGCCCCGGGATCCTCCTCACCGTCGCCCCGCTCGCTCAGCGGGTCTCCTTGTGAGCCGTGTGGGTCCGGTCCCACCGGCAGTACTTCTTCATCTCGATGCGCTCGCGATCGTTCACCTTGTTCTTCTGGGTGATGTAGTTCCGGCGCTTGCACACCGTGCACTCGAGGGTGACGGCCACCCGCTTGGCGTTCGCTTTGCTTGCCATCGCTCCTACTCCTTCGCTGGGGCACCCGGCGCCAAGGGTAGGCGGTCGCCGAGGGGGGTCCACGGGGGGCGGAGCCCCCCGTGTGCTATTTGACGATCTTGGTGACGCGGCCGGCGCCGACGGTGCGGCCGCCCTCGCGG
>JBBJOU010000027.1:0-11911 GCA_037724305.1 Acidimicrobiales bacterium | reverse complement strand
GGCGGCGCCGGCCGGGCGGACGTGCGCAGAAGCCGCGTGCGCCACCCGGCTGTCGCGCTACAACCACGGTCCGTACTGCTCGCTGCACGAACCGCCGTCCGCGCCTCGCGTCCGGGGCCTCAAGCTCGACGTCGCGTGACAGCCGAGGGCGCTGGCGTGGTGCGCCGTGCCCGTCGCTAGCATGACCGCCATGTTCGCCGCCATGTTCGCCGCCGTGGTATGGCACGCCTGGATCGGCGTCGTCCTCTTCCTGTCGGTCTTCCCGATGCTGGCCTTCCTGGTGGTCGGCTACATCAACAAGGTCGTCCGCCCGAAGTACCCGACCAAGCGTTGAGCGGGTGACGGCCACGGGGCGGGCGGGCGCCGGTGGGCGCGGCGTCACCGAGCCCGCCCCCGACCCCGTCGACTGGGCGTTGGCCGAACGGGTGGCGGTCCGGATCGCCGGCACCGACCCGTTCGCCCGCAGCTACCACGCCGACTCCCTCGGTCCCGACTTCGCCGAGCTCACCGAGCAGGCCGAGGCGCTGGTGGCCGAGGAGACCGGGCTGCGGTCGTTGGCCGGCCCCGCCCGGGCCCGGGTGACCGACCGGGCCGGCTGGGTCCAGGCCAACGTCGCCTCGTTCCGCCGCCTGCTCCGGCCGCTCACCGAGACCCTCGGCGCCAAGATGCGGGGCCCCATGGCCCCCGTCGCCCGTCGCGCCGCCGGCGCCGAGGTGGGCGCCCTGCTCGGCTGGATGAGCGGCCGGGTGCTCGGCCAGTACGACCTGCTGGTGGTGGACGACGAGGATCCCGACGACCAGGACGTCGTCTACTACGTGGGGCCCAACGTGCTCGCCCTCGAGCGTCGGTTCGCCTTCCCGCCGCGCGAGTTCCGGTTGTGGCTCGCCCTCCACGAGGTCACCCATCGGGCGCAGTTCACCGGGGTCCCGTGGATGCGAGCCCACTTCCTCGAGCTCGTCCACGGCACCCTCTCGGGTGTCGACGCCGATCCCAAGCGGCTGCTCGACGCGCTGCGGCGGGCGGTGGTCGCCGCCCGGGCGGGGAACAACCCGCTCGACGACGGTGGCATCGCCGCGCTGCTCGCCACCCCGGCCCAGCGGGAGGCCCTCGACCGCATGGGGGGCCTGATGAGCTTGCTCGAGGGCCACGGCGACGTCACCATGGGTCGCGCCGGCGCCGACCTCGTGCCCTCCGCCGATCGCTTCGCCCGCGTCCTGCGCCAGCGCCGGGGCCAGGCCAAACCGCTGGCCAAGCTGGTCCAGCAGCTCGTCGGCCTCGACGCCAAGCTCCGCCAGTACGAGCAGGGCGAGCGCTTCATCGAATCGGTCGAGGGTGTCGGCGGGCCCGCCCTGCTCAACCGGGCGTTCGAGGCTCCTCTGCTGCTGCCGACGTTGGAGGAGATCCGCGCCCCGCAGCGGTGGATCGACCGGGTCGCCGCCGTGACGCCGATCCCCACCTAGCCGGGGGGACCGGTGCCCGCCGCACCCGCCGACATCGCGTCCCTCCTCGGGAAGTGCTCGTTCCCGGTGGCCGGCACCCCGCTCGTGTGCGCGGTGTCGGGCGGGACCGACTCACTGGCCCTCCTGGTGCTCGCCGTCGAGGCGGGCTGTGAGGCGACCGCCGTCCACGTCGACCACGGGCTCCGCCCGGGTTCGGCCGCCGAGGCCGACGTGGTTGCCGCCGCCGCCGCCCGCCTGGGGGCCGGGTTCCGGGCCGTCACGGTCGAGGTCGCCGCCGGGCCCGACCTCGAGGGGCGCGCCCGCGCCGCCCGGCGCGACGCACTGCCCGCCGGCCACGCCACCGGCCACACCGCCGACGACCGCGCCGAGACCATCGTGCTCAACCTCCTGCGGGGCGCCGGCCCGGACGGGCTCGCCGTGCTCCGCCCCGGCCCCGCCCATCCCATCGCCGGGCTCCGCCGCCGCGACACCGAGGCGGTGTGCGCCGCGGCCGGGCTCGACCCGGTGCACGACCCCTCCAACACCGACCCGGCCTTCCGGCGCAACCGCGTGCGCCACGAGGTGGTCCCCCTCCTGGCCGACGTCGCCGGCCGCGACGTCGTGCCCCTCCTCTGCCGGTTGGGCGAGCTGGCCGCCGCCGACGGCGAGCTCCTCGCGACGCTCGCCGCCGCCGCCGTGCCCGACCCCACCGATGCCGGTGCGGTGGCGGCCGCCGAGGGCCCCCTGGCCGCCCGGGCGCTGCGCTCGTGGCTGCGCAGCCCGGCGGTGGCCGGTGACGCCGAGCACCACCCCGTCGACCTCGCCACGGTGACCCGGGTGTTGGCCGTCGCCCGGGGCGAGGCCGTCGCCGCCGAGCTCCCCGGCGGCACCCGCGTGGCCCGCACCGCCGGCCGCCTGCGGGTCGAGCGCCCGGTCCGCTGACCCCGTCCGACGGGGATAGGTTCGGCGGTCGTGCTCTTCGAGGACCCGCTGCTCGGTGACCCGATCGTGACCACCGAGGCCCTCCAGGCCCGCATCGCCGAGCTGGGAGCCGAGATCACCCGCGACTACGAGGGCCGACCGCCCCTGCTGATCTGCGTCCTCAAGGGCGCCTACCCGTTCATGAGCGACCTGGCCCGGGCCATCGCCCTCCCGCTGGAGACCGACTTCATGGCGGTGTCGTCCTACGGCAGCGCCACCAAGACCAGCGGCATCGTGCGCATCGTGAAGGACCTCGACACCGACCTCGTCGACCGCCACGTGCTCATCGTCGAGGACATCGTCGACTCCGGCCTGACGCTCGGCTACCTCCGCAAGAACCTCTCGGTACGCAAGCCGGCCAGCCTCGAGGTGTGCGCCCTGCTGGTGAAGGAGGGACTCCAGCGCGAGGACCCCGACCTCGCCTACGTCGGCTTTCGCATCCCGCCCGAGTTCGTCGTCGGCTACGGCCTCGACCTGGCCGAGCGCTACCGCAACCTCCCCGACATCCGCCGCTACCTCGGCGAGTAGGCCGAGGGCGTCCCTTGCGCCACCACCTGGCACCATGGCGTGCAATGGGGGACGCCACCGTCGACGCCGCGATCCAAGTCGTGGCCGAGCTCGCCCTGATGGTGGGCGAGGCGGCGAGCGCTTCGGTGCTGGTCCCCGACGGCGACGATGTCGTGGTGCGGGGCAACGCCGGCGGCGGCCTCCCGGGTACCCGCATGCCCCGATCGGGCCCCTCGCTGGCCGGGGCGTGCCTCGACGCCGGGGTCATCCTCGTGGTGGAAGACCTGCGCGCCGACGCGTCACCTCACCAGGCCAGTGCTGTCGCGCCGGAGGGCCGCTCGGCGGTCGCCCTGCCCGTTCATGTCGACGGCGAGGTGTTGGCGGCGCTGGTGGTGGCGCGCGCAGGGACCGGTCGACCGACCCCCCGCGTGCTCGAAGGTCTGGAGGGGCTGGCAGCAATCAGTTCGGCCGTGTTGGCCGGCGAGCTGGCCCTCGGCGAGTTGGTCACGTACCGGGCGATCTTCGACCAACTGGACGAGGCGGTGTGCGTCCTCGACGCTGACGGCGTGCGGTACGCCAACCCGGCGGCGGAGGCGGTGCTGGCGGTCCTGCCCGTCGACCTCGACGCGACGGGCCCTCGCCCCATCGCCACGACGGCGACGGTGCTCGATGTCGAGGATCATGCGCTGGGGCCCGATGAGTTGGCGGTGGTGCGCACCATCGCCCACGGGGCAACAGTCGAAGGCCAGCTCCTCCAGGTCGTGCCCGACCACGGCCCCAGGCAGTGGTTGGCGATGTCGTCCCGTCCTCTGCCCATCGTTGCCGGGACGAAGCGGCGGGTGCTCATGTCCGTCAGCGACGTGACCGAGGTCGAGTCGGTTCGCCAGCAGCTGCGGCACCAGGCCGACCACGATGCCCTGACGGGGCTGCCCAACCGGGTCCTGTTGGTGCACCGCACGGCCGAGGCGCTTGCCGCCGGCGCCGGAGAGGTCGGGCTGTTGTACTGCGACCTCGATCGCTTCAAGGTGGTCAACGAAGGTTTCGGCCACGAGACCGGCGACCAGATGTTGCGGGCGGTGGGCGATCGTTTCGCCGCGGTGCTCGGGCCGGGCGAGCTGCTGGCCCGGGCCGGCGGCGACGAGTTCGCCGTGCTCGTGGTGGCGCCCGACGCGACCGCCGCGGCCACAACGGTGGCCGAACGCCTGCTCGCCGCGGTAGCCACACCTGTCCGGATGAACGATCGCGGCATCGCCACCGGTGTCTCGATCGGCGTCGCCATCGCCCGCGCCGGCGGCGAGCGGACGCCCGACCGGCTCCTCGCCGATGCCGACTTCGCCATGTACCGAGCCAAGGGCCACGGCGGAGGCTGGGCCCTGTTCGACGACGGCCTGCGGCACGAGGCACAGGCGCGCCACGACCTCGAGAGCGACCTGCTCCGGGCGGTCGAGGCAGGCGAACTGCGCCTGTGCTACCAGCCGGTGGTCGCGTTGGCCACCGGGCGCCTTGTCGGCTTCGAGGCGCTGGTGCGCTGGGAGCGGCCCGGGCGCGGGCTGGTGCAACCGGAGCTCTTCCTTCCCGCCGCCGTCGACACCGGGGCCATCGTCGCCATCGGGTCCTGGGTCCTGGCCGAGGCGTCGGCCGAGGCGGGGCGGTGGCGGGCGTCGTCATCGGCCCTCGCCGAGGTCCGGGTGGCGGTCAACCTCTCGGCCCGCCAACTCGCGACCGACGACCTGGTCAACGACGTGGCCCGGGCCGTGACGAGCAGCGACAGGGGTCTGGAGCTGGAACTGACCGAGACCGAGCTCCTGGTGCTGGCCGGACGGTCGCCCGCCGTGCTCGGCGCGTTGCGCCGGGCCGGCGCCCGGATCGGGATCGACGACTTCGGCACCGGTTACGCCTCGCTCGCCCATCTCATCGACCTCCCGGTCGACTTCCTGAAGATCGACCGCAGCTTCGTCAGCGGCCTGGGCACGCCTTCCGACATGACGCCGGCATGGGGGGAGGTGGCGGTACCGGTAACCGGCGGGGCGCAGCTCGACCGGGCCCACCCGATGGCGTCCGGCGGCGGCGACGGCGAGGTGACGGAGGTGACGGCGCGAGGGCGGTCGCGCACCGCGGTGGTCACCGCCGTGGTCGGCCTCGCCGCCGACCTGGGTCTCGACGTGGTGGCCGAGGGCATCGAGCGCCCGGACCAGGCCGAGCACCTGCTGGCCATGGGGTGCACCGTCGGGCAGGGTTTCCTCTACGGGCACCCGATGACCCCCGACGAGCTGGCGGCGTTGCTGGCCCGGGCAGCAACGGGTGCGCCCGTCGTCGGTGACGGCTCGGCTCCCGTCCCCGGTGAGGGAACCGATGATGACGGGCTCGGCCCCCCGCGAGGGGGATAGCGTCTGTCGGTCATGGACCCGCGTCCCTCCCGCCTGCGTTCACCCCGCCTCCGGGCGGCCGCGGCCTTCCTGGCCCTCGCCCTGGTGGTGCTCGGTGTCGGGCTGGTGGTGGTGCGCGGCGGCGATGGGCCCGAGACGCTGACGCTTGACGTGTTCGAGGAGCGGGTGGCCGACGGTGAGGTCGCCACCGCCACCATCCTCGACCGCGACCACGCCGTGGTGGGCGAACTGGACGACGGCACCGAGTACCGGGTGACCTTCCCGGCCGAGTACGGCGACGAGCTGGTCACGCTGCTCCGTGAGGCCGACGGTGCGTCGGTCGAGCTCGACACCGACCAGCAGCGCGACGCCCCCTGGGTGTCGGTGCTGTGGGGGATACTGCCCATCCTGGTGCTGGTCGGGCTGTTCTTCTTCGTGCTGCGCACGGTGCAGGGCGGTGGCGCCGCCTCCCGCTTCGGCAAGGCCAAGGCCCGTCGCCTCACCGGCAACGAGCCGTCGGTGACGTTCGCCGACGTCGCCGGGTGCGACGAGGCGGTCGAGGAGCTGCGTGAGATCCGCGACTTCCTCGCCGAGCCGGCGCGCTTCCAGGCCCTCGGCGCCCGCATCCCCAAGGGCGTCCTGCTCGTCGGGCCCCCCGGCACCGGCAAGACGCTGCTGGCCCGGGCGGTCGCCGGCGAGGCCGGCGTGCCGTTCTTCACCATCTCTGGCTCCGACTTCGTCGAGATGTACGTGGGTGTCGGAGCCAGCCGGGTGCGCGATCTCTTCCAGCAGGCCAAGGCCGCCGCCCCCGCCATCGTCTTCGTCGACGAGATCGACGCCGTCGGGCGTCACCGGGGCGCCGGCACCGGCGGCGGCCACGACGAGCGTGAGCAGACGCTCAACCAGCTCCTCGTCGAGATGGACGGCTTCGACGTCAGCAGCGGCGTCATCCTGGTGGCGGCCACCAACCGCCCCGACATCCTCGATCCCGCCCTGCTGCGCCCCGGGCGCTTCGACCGCCACATCGTGGTCGATCCGCCCGACCTCGCCGGCCGTCGCGCCATCCTCGCCGTCCACGCCCGGGGCAAGCCGGTGGCGACGGCGGACGGCGACCACGCCGGTGCCGAGATGGCCCTTCCGGGCCATGCCGTCGACCTCGACGTGCTCGCCCGGCGGACGGCGGGGTTCACCGGTGCCGACCTCGCCAACCTGCTGAACGAGGCGGCGTTGCTCACCGCCCGCAACGGGCGTCAGCACATCACCATGGTCGACTGCGCAGCGGCCATCGACCGCGTCGTCGCCGGGCCCGAACGCCGCACCCGCGTGCTGTCGACCCGCGAGAAGCGGATCATCGCCTACCACGAGTCGGGCCACGCCCTGGTCGGCCACCTGCTCGCCGGCACCGATCCCATCCACAAGGTGTCCATCGTGGCCCGGGGCCGGGCCCTCGGCTGGACGCTGGCGCTGCCCACCGAGGACCGGGTGCTGCGCAGCCGCAGCGAGCTGCGGGACACCCTGGCCATGCTCCTCGGGGGCCGCACCGCCGAGGAACTGGTGGTCGGTGATCCCACCACCGGCGCCCAGGACGACATCGAGCGGGCCACCCGCATCGCCCGCTCGATGGTGACCGAGTGGGGGATGAGCGACGCCGTGGGTCCCCAGCAACTGGTCGAGCGGGGCGGGGAGCCGTTCCTCGGTCGGGCCGCCGGCGCCGCCGCGGTCGTCCAGGGCTCAGAACGCGTGGCGGGCCTGGTCGACGCCGAGGTGCGCCGCCTCCTCGACGACGCCCATGCCGAGGCGCGCGAGGTCCTGGTGCAGCACCGGGCCACCCTCGATCGCCTGGCCGAGGCCCTGGTCACCCACGAGACGCTCGAGGAGCAGGCGCTCGACGCGCTCTTCGCCGATCTCGAACCGTGGCGGGGGATCCTCGCCGACCCCGACCGCAGTGCCGAACCGCTCGTCCCGACCCCCGTCGTCGCGGTGCCGGTCGCAGAAGTGCCGGCGCCCGCCCGGGCGGTGCCCCCGACCCGGGCCTCACGGGCCCGGTGGACGGGATGGCGCACCCGCCTCGCCGGCCGCCTCCGGGGCCCCGAGCCGGGAGCGCCTTGACCCTGGCGCGCGGCTACGACGACGGCGCCAACGGCGACCGTGCCGAGTTGGCCCCTGATCCCGACACCATCCCCATCGACCAGCCCCGGATCGCGGCGGCAGTGCGCGAGATCCTGGCCGCCATCGGGGAGGACCCCGACCGCGACGGGCTGCTCGACACCCCCGCCCGGGTGGCTCGCATGTACGCCGAGATCTGCGCCGGCCTCCACGAGGACCCGGCCACCCACCTGAAGGTCTCGTTCGAGGCCGGCCACGATGAGATGGTCCTCGTCCGCGACATCCCACTCTACAGTTTATGTGAACATCATCTCATTCCATTTCTTGGAAAGGCGCATGTCGCCTACATCCCGAATGACGATGGCAGGGTCACTGGATTGTCGAAGTTGGCGCGAGTGGTCGACGGCTTCGCCAAGCGGCCGCAGGTCCAGGAGCGCCTCACGGTGCAGATCGCCGAGGCGATGGAGGCGGTGCTGGCGCCCAAGGGGGTCATGGTGGTGATCGAGGCCGAGCACCTGTGCATGTCGATGCGCGGCATCCGCAAGGCCGGCGCCACCACCGTCACCTCGGCCGTCCGAGGGTCGTTCCGGTCCAACGAGTCCACCCGCGCCGAGGCGATGCGCTTCATCTCCCCCCGCTGACGTTCGGTCCAGGGATCCGCCCCTCGACGGTGTCGGTAGCGTGCGCCCATGTCGCGAACGGTGCCGTTGGTGATGGGGGTGGTGAACGTCACGCCGGATTCGTTCTCCGACGGGGGGCGGTTCTTCGACCACGCCGCCGCGGTCGCCCATGGCCTGGCGCTCGTCGACGAGGGGGCGTCGGTGATCGACGTCGGTGGCGAGTCGACCCGGCCGGGGGCCGAGCCGGTGCCGGTCGCCGAGGAACTGCGCCGGGTGCTGCCGGTGGTCGCCGGCCTCGCCCCCCACGTACGGGTCTCCATCGACACCCGCCACGCCGAGGTGGCGGCGAGCGCCGTCGCCGAGGGGGCGACGCTGGTCAACGACGTCTCCGCGGCGCTGGCCGAGGTGGCCGCCGCCAGCGGTCCCGGTGTCGGGTTCGTGACCGTGCACATGCGGGGTGATCCCTCGACGATGCAGCGCGAACCGCACTACGACGACGTGGTCGGCGAGGTGCGGGACTTCCTCGTCGAGCGAGCGACCGCCGCCCGGTCAGCGGGTGTCGAGGAGGTGTGGATCGACCCCGGCATCGGCTTCGGCAAGACCACCGCCCACAACCTGGCGCTGCTGGCTCGCCTCGACGAGCTGGTGGCCACCGGCTTCGGCGTCGTGGTGGGGACGAGCCGCAAGCGCTTCCTCGGTGAGTTGGGGACGGATCCGGCGAGCGCGGGGACCGGTGCCGTCGTCGCCCCACCGGTCGGCGATCGTCTCGAGGGTTCGTTGGCCACCGCCACCTGGGCGATGTGGCAGGGTGCGACGATGATCCGGGCCCACGACGTGCGGGCTACGGTGCACGCCGCCCGGGTCGTCGCCGGGTCGATCCCGACCCCGGCTTCGTGACCCTCGAGTGCGCAGGAGGACGTCGGTGCCGCCGATGAAGGGCAAGTGGGCCCAGGGCATCCGACCCCGCAACTTCGCCTGGATCATCACGGGCCGCCTCGCCGTCTGCGAGCGCCCGGGCGGCTACGGCGCCAACCATCGCCGGGTCCGGCGCCAGGAGGAGATCATCTGGATCCGCGAGCAGGGCTTCACCAAGGTCATCTCGCTCATCCCGTCGTCGCACAACCTCCACAACTACGACGAGCTCGGGGTGGGGTGGCTGCACCGCCCCTACCGCGCCCAGGACCCGCTGCGGCCCACCCTCGTGGCGCTGCTGCCCGAGCTGCGGGCGTTGCTGGCGGCCGGCGAGCAGGTGCTGGTCCATCGCGACGAGCTGGGCGACCCGGTCCAGGGCCTGGTCGCCGCCTTCCTTCGGTGGAGCGGCGTGCTGGCCGACGGGCCCGGCGCGGTCACCGTGATCGAACGCCTGGTCCAACGTCAGCTCGGCCCCATCGGGCGCGAGATGGTCGAGATCGCCGGCAACCTGCCCCCCGACCTCCCCGTGCCGGTGGTCCCCGCCGCCGTGCTGCCCGTCGGCCCCGACGACGCCGACGTGGCGGGCGAGGCCGCAGCGCCTGACGTCGGGTGACGGGGGACGGTGATCGCATCGAGCTCAGGGGCCTGGTGGCGGCCGGGATCTGCGGCGCCCTGCCCGAGGAGCGCGACCGGCCCCAGCCCCTCGAGGTCGACCTCGACGTGGTGGCCGACCAGGCCCGGGCCGGCGCCACCGACGAGCTCGCCGACACCATCGACTACGGGGCGCTGTGCGCCGCCGTCCACGCCGTCGTGACCACCGAGCGCTTCACCCTGCTCGAACGACTCGCCGCCCGCATCGCCGAGGCGGTCCTGGCCGACCCCCGGGTCGAGCTCGTCACCGTGGCGGTGCGCAAGCTGCGTCCACCGGTTCCCCAGGTGCTCGCCACCAGCGGCGTGCGCATCACCCGGTCCCGGTGACCGCCGCTGGCACCCGGCGCGCCTTCCTCGGGCTCGGGTCGAACCTCGGCGACCGCGCCGCGCATCTGGCCGACGCGATCGGGGCGCTGGTGGCCGGCGGGAACGCGTCGGTGTCGCTTCTCTACGAGACCGATCCCGTCGGCGGCCCCGACGGCCAGGGCGCCTTCCTCAACGTGGTGGTCGAGCTCGACACCGACCTCACCGCCCGCCAGCTCCTGGAGCTCGGCCACCGCCTGGAGGCGGCCGCCGGCCGCGTCCGCCAGGAGCGGTGGGGCCCACGCACGCTGGACGTCGACCTGTTGTGGCTCGACGGCGTCACCGTCGACGAGCCCGACCTGGTGGTGCCCCACCCCCGAATGTGGGAGCGCCGCTTCGTGCTGGCCCCCCTGCGCGAGCTCGCCCCCGATCTCGTCAGTGAGGCGCAGCTGGCGGCGGCTGGCGGCGACGTCCGTTGCCTCGGGCCGTGGGCCCCTCCTCGTGGCTGAGCGGGTGGCCGGGGTGCCGGCCACCGAGCGCGAGATGACCACCGTCGTCACCATCGCCGACCTGCGGGCCCGCCTCGACGCCGCCCGGGCCGGCGGCGCCACCGTCGGCTTCGTGCCCACCATGGGCGCCCTCCACGGCGGGCACGTCTCGCTCCTGGAGGCGGCGCGCACTGCGGCGGAGGTGGTGGTGGCATCGATCTTCGTGAACCCCCTGCAGTTCGCCCCCACCGAGGACCTCGCCGCCTACCCCCGGGACCTCGAGCACGACGCCGACCTCTGCGCTGCTGCCGGCGTCGACCTGCTGTTCGTGCCGGCCGTCGCCGAGATGTACCCGACCGGTGTCCCGCTCGCCACGACGGTGACGGTGGGCGGGGTGAGCACCGGCTACGAGGGAGCGTCGCGACCGGGCCACCTCGACGGTGTGGCCACGGTGGTGGCCAAGCTGCTGTCCATCGTCGGGCCCTGCCGGGCCCACTTCGGCGAGAAGGACTGGCAGCAGCTCGCCGTGGTGCGCCGCCTGGTGATCGACCTGTCGCTGCCGGTCGAGGTCGTCGGCGGGCCCACCGTGCGCGAGCCGGACGGGCTGGCTCTCAGCTCGCGCAACGTCTACCTCAGCGAGGCCCACCGGGGCGCCGCCCCCACGCTGCACCGGGCACTGCGGGCGGGCGCATCGGCCGTCGCCGCCGGCGAGCGTGACCCCGCCGCGGTGCGGGCCGCCATGCGCGCCGTGCTGGCCGCCGAGCCACTCGCCGAGGTCGACTACCTCGACGTGGTCGACGCCGCCACCGTCGCGCCCGTCGACCCCCTGGCGGGCGAGCTCCGCCTGCTCGGGGCGTGCCGCTTCGGTCGGGCCCGCCTGCTCGACAACGTCGGCGCCAGCGTAGAGTAGGGACACCAGGGGGCGACCGGGAGACCGGCGTCCACCACCCGAGGAGACGCGCATGCGACGTCGGATGATGAAGTCGAAGATCCACCGCGCCGTCGTGACCGACGCCGATGTCGACTACGTCGGTTCCATCACCGTCGACCGCGACCTGATGGCCGCCGCCGACCTGCGTGAGTGGGAGCAGGTGGCCGTCGTCGACGTCACCAACGGGGCCCGCCTCGAGACCTACGTGATCGAGGGGGAGCCCGGCAGCGGCGCCATCTGCCTCAACGGCGCCGCCGCCCACCTGATCCACCCGGGCGACACCGTCATCGTCATCAGCTACGCCGACTACGACGACGCCGAGCTCGGCGCCACCGGGCACCACCCCCGCATCGTCCACGTCGACACCGCCAACCACCCGATCCCCGAGGCGCGCGCCCGCCAGCTCGCCGCCGAGCGCCGCTACGTCGAGGTCGCCGCCCTCTGATCGCGCGGCGGGATGGTGTCCGCCGCAGTACCGACGGCGCGCGCGGGCGCGCCATACGATGGCCGGTCCGATGACCAACCTGACGGCCGGCGCTCCGCTCGACCTGTTGGTGCTCGGCTCCGGCGTGGCCGGGCTGTCGGCGGCGGTGCGGGCGGCCGAGCA
>JBBJOU010000026.1:0-11988 GCA_037724305.1 Acidimicrobiales bacterium | reverse complement strand
GGCCGGGAGGCGCCGGGAGCAGGACGGGCGGGGCCATGTCGCCCTCGAAGCTCGGGCCGGCGTCCTGGGCGCCGGCGACCGATCCGGTGGCGGCGAGGGGGAGGAGCGCGGCGCCGACGGCGACGGCGAGCACGCCGGCGAGGCGCCGGCGCCGCGGCGCGCTCGGCGGGCGGGGCAGAACGGGCACGAGGGGCTCCCAGCTGGCCGGTGGCGGTCCGCCCGACGGTACTCCCGACTCGCATCGGAGACCCGTCGCCTGGCCCGTCGATCGAATGGGTAGACATGGCGTCATGGGTACGGGCCTCGGGGCGCCCGCCGCCGGCCTCGGCCGGGCACATCGGGGGGTTCCCCACGACGAACTGGTGGAGGACTACCGCCTGGCGCTCGTCAGCCGGTGCCTCGATGATCGCGAGATCAGCCTGCAGAAGCAGAGCCGGGTGTTCTTCCAGATCTCCGGCGCCGGCCACGAGGCGCTGCTGCTCGGCCTCCGGCGGTCGCTGCGGCCCGCCTACGACTGGTTCTTCCCGTACTACCGCGACCGCGCCCTCGTGCTCGGCCTCGGCGTGACGCCGACCGAGGTGCTCCTCCAGGCGGTCGGGTCGGCCGACGACCCCGCCTCGGGCGGCCGCCAGATGCCGTGCCACTGGGGCCACCGCGGCCTCCACATCGTGACCCAGTCGAGCCCCACCGCCAGCCAGTGCCTCCCGGCGGTCGGGTGCGCCGAGGCCACCCGCTACATCCAGGGCCGCGATCTCCCCGGCTGCGCCGCCCACGGCGACGAGATCACCTACGTGTCGCTGGGAGAGGGTGCCACCAGCGAGGGCGAGTTCTGGGAGAGCCTCAACACCGCCTGCCGGCTCCACCTCCCCGTTCTCTACGTGGTGGCCGACAACGGCTACGCCATCTCGGTCCGCTCCGAGGACCAGTCGCCGGCCCCCATCTCGACCATGGTGCGGGGCTTCCGGGGCCTCGCCGTGCACCGCGTCGACGGGCGTGACTACTTCGCGTCGCGCGCCGTCGGCGCCGCTGCGGTGGCCCGGGTGCGCGCCGGCGAGGGGCCGGGCCTCATCCACGCCACCGTCACCCGCCCCTACTCCCACTCCGCCGCCGACTCCCAGGCCAAGTACCGCTCGGCGGCGGAGCTGGCCGACGAGGTCGACCACGACCCCATCACCCTGCTCGAGGCCGAGTTGGTCACCGCCGGCGTGCTCACCGCCGATGACGTCGCCCGGTTGCGGGCCGAGGCGTTCGCGGTCGCCGCCGACGCCGCCCGGGCGGCTCAGCTCGCCCGCCGGCCCGACCCCGCCACCGTGCTCGACCACGTCGTCGCCCTGCCGGTCATCGCCGAGCCTGCCGCGCCCCCCGCCGACGGGGCCGGCGTCGAAGAGGTGGCCATGGGCGAGGCCATCCGCCGCACCCTGCACGAGGTGATGGCGGCCGACGAACGCATACGCGTCTTCGGCGAGGACGTGGCCGACGCTCCCGTCGAGGTGCTCGAGCAGGTCGAGGGCAAGGGCGGTGTCTTCGGGACCACCCTCGGCCTGCAGCGCACCTTCGGCGAGGCCCGCTGCTTCAACGCGCCGCTGGCCGAGGCCAACATCGTCGGTCGGGCAGTCGGCCAGGCCCTCCGCGGCCTGCGGCCCTGCCCCGAGGTGCAGTTCTTCGACTACATCTGGCCCGCCATGCAGCAGATCCGCAGCGAGGCGGCCACCATCCGCTGGCGCTCCAACGGGGCCTGGACCTGCCCGATGGTCCTGCGGGTGCCGATCGGCGGCTACCTCACCGGGGGCTCGATCTGGCACAGCCAGTGCGGCGAGTCGATCTTCGCCCACATCCCCGGCCTCATCGTGGTGTTCCCGTCACGGGCGAGCGACGCCGCCGGGCTGCTGCGGGCCGCCTTCCGGTGTGAGGACCCGGTGCTGTTCCTCGAGCACAAGCACCTGTTGCGCCAGCCCTACACGCGCGACCCGCTCACCGGTCCCGACCACGTCGTGCCCCTCGGGCGGGCCGCCGTGCGCCGCCCGGGCACCGACCTCACCATCGTGACCTACGGCGCCACCGTGCAGCGTTCGATCGAGGCCGCCGAGCGCATCGCCGCCGAGGACGGCCGCTCGGTCGAGGTCATCGACCTCCGCTCCCTCATCCCCTGGGACCACGCGCTGGTGGGGGCGTCGGTCGCCCGCACCAGCCGCGCCCTCGTCGTCCACGAGGACGTCCGCACCGCCGGCTTCGGCGCCGAGGTGGCGGCGTGGATCGCCGAGGCCTGCTTCGCCGACCTCGACGCCCCCATCGGCCGGGTCGGCGCCCAGGACTGCCACGTCGCCTACGAACCCACCCTCGAGCACGCCATCCTCCCCCAAGCCGACGACGTCGTTGCTGCTGCCCGGGGCCTGCTGGCCTACTGAGCGCACCGGGCGCGACGGCCGGGGGCGCCGTCAGCCGGCCCGGCGCCGGGCCACGGCCCAGGTGCCGCGACCGGCGGCGGACGCCACCACCGCCCACGCGTCGCCCAGGGCCCGGGCGACCTCGCTGGCCGGCAGGTGGATCGGCGTGCGGTCGCCGCGGGTGTTGACCCAGACCACCGCACCGCCGGCGCCCAGCACCCGCTCGACCTCGACCGGGAACAGCAGGGCGTTGACCAGCACGACGGCGTCGACCGACGCGTCGCGTACCGGCAGGTAGGCGGCATCGCCGGCCACCCGGGCGACGGCCGCGGGCGCCCGCCGCAACATCTCGACCGACAGGTCGACGGCGGTCACGGCGCCGAAGGCGGCGGCGAGGGTGGGGGTGGCGGCGCCGGTGCCCGAGCCGACCTCGACACAGCGCGCCCGCGCCTCGACGCCGCCGCGGTCGAGGGCGTCGTGGAGGGCGTCGAGGTGGTCGGGCCCCACGCGGTGCTCCCAGTCGGGCGCCAGCCCGCCGAAGAAGGCGCCGATCTCGGCCGCCACCGACGCGGTCCACCGCTCAGGGGCGAAGGCGGCGATGGCGACCATGGCCCGCATGGGATGACGGTCGGCCGGCTCGCTGTCGGGCCACCCCGCCGGCGGCCCCTGCGTGATCGGCAGCACCCGCACCGTCGGCACGGTCGGACCGCCGGTCATGGGGCGTCGAGGGGGAGGAGAGCCACGCGGTAGCCGGCGTTGGCGATGGCGCCGACCACGCGGTCGCGGTGGGGGGCGTCGATGGCCTCGACGGTGACGTCGACCTCGACCGTGCGGATCGGGACGTCGGCGAACAGGCGCTGGTGGGTGACCTCGAGCAGGTTGGCGCCGGCGCCGCCGACCACCGCCAGGAGGGTGGCCAGAGCCCCGGGCCGGTCGTCGAGGGACACCCGCAGGCGCGACAGCCGGCCGCTGCGGACGAGGCCCCGGTGGATGACCGACGCCAGCATGCGGGGATCGATGTTGGCGCCGGTCAGCACCACGCCGACGGTGCGCCCGGCGAAGCGCTCCCGGTGCTGGGCGAGCGCGGCGATGCCGGCGGCGCCGGCGCCCTCGACCACCATCTTCTCGATGTCGAGCACGAGGTTGACGGCGTCCTCGATGGCCTGCTCGCTGACCACCAGCATCTCGGCGCCGTGGGCGCGCAGCAGCGCCTCGCAGATGGTGCCGGGCTCGGTGACGGCGATGCCCTCGGCCAGGGTGGACCGGCCCGGATCGGATGGGGGGTCGGCGGCGCCACCGGCGAGGGCGCGGGCCATCGACGGGTAGGCCTCGGTCTGGACGCCGACCAGGGCCACGTGGGGGGCGGTGGCACCGGCCACGACCGCCATGCCGGCCAAGAGGCCGCCGCCGCCGACCGGCACCACCAGCGTGTCGAGGCCGGGGTGATCGGCCAGCAGCTCGAGGGCGACGGTGCCCTGCCCGGCGATGACCAGCGGGTCGTCGTAGGGGTGCACGAAGGTCCGCCCGGCCGCCACCAGCTCCCGGCCCCGGACCATGGCCGCCGCCAGGTCGTCACCGTGCAGCTCGACCTCGGCGCCGAGGTGGCGGGTGCGGGCCACCTTCACGAACGGCGTCGTGGCCGGCATCACGATGGTGGCGGGGACGCCGAGGAGCCGGGCGTGGTGGGCGACGGCCTGGGCGTGGTTGCCGGCCGACACCGCCACCACCCCGGCGGCTCGCTCGTCGGCGCTGAGCGCCAGCAGGCGGTTGCGGGCGCCCCGCTCCTTGTAGGCGGCGACGAACTGGAGGTTCTCGAACTTCACCACGACGGTGCAGCCGAGGACCTCCGACAGCGTGCGGCTCACCGCCGACGGCGTGCGCACCACCGCCCCCTCGATGGCCGCCGCTGCCGCCTCGACGTCGGTCAAGGTGACGGCGGCGGGTATCGCTGCGGGGGGGCCACCCTCCGTCGGCCCCCGTGCCGACGTCGAGGCGGCGGCGGGTGCGACGCCGGGCTCCACGCCCCCCTTGCCTAGCGCACCATCGGGATCGCCGTTCGGATCGGTACGGGGGCAGGCGCTTGATGACGCGGACCCGACTACTGCCGCCGGTCGAGACTGTTGCGGAAGCGGGACCGCCGGCACCCGTCGGCGCCCGCCCGTTACCGGACGGGACGCCGGCGGGCAGGCAGATCAGCGGCGGGCGTGGGCGTCGAGGACGTGGGCGACGGCTTCGGTGAGCGCGGTGGCGTAGGGGACGTGGAGGAACTCGTTGGGGCCGTGGGCGTTCGAGCCCGGGCCGAGGACGCCGGTGACCAGGAACTGGGCGGCGGGGAACCGCTCGCCGAGCATGGCCATGAACGGGATGGAGCCGCCCTCGCCGATCATGCGTGCCGGGCGCCTGTAGACCGTTTCGGACGCCGAGCGGACCGCCTCCTCGAGCCACGGGTCGAACGGGGGGGCATTCCACCCGGCGGCGCGGTCGGCGACGTCGACGGTGACGTGCGCCCCGTGCGGCGGTGTCGTCCTGAGGGCAGCCTCGATGGCTGCCGCCGCCCGGTCCGAATCGACGGTCGGCGCCAGGCGGAACGACAGCTTCAGCGCCGTCCGGGGGCGCAGCACGTTGCCCGCCGACGCCAGCGGCGCCACGCCGTCGATGCCGACATAGGCGAGCGCCGGCGCCCACGTGCGCGCCCGGAGCTGCGCCACCGGGTCGCCCTCGTCGTGCACGGCGAGGCCGTCGACAACGGGGAAGCCGGCGCCGGGGCGGGCGCCGAGCTCGGCGGCGGTGGCCGCGAGCTCGGCGGCGCGGTCGGCGGGCACGGCGGCGTGGAGCTCGGGCAGGAGGAGCTCGCCGGTGGTGGCGTCCTCGACGCGCTCGAGGAGCGCCCGCAGCACGCGGAACGACGACGGCACCACGCCGCCGGCGCCGCCGGAGTGCACGCCCTCGGTGAGCACCTCGACGGTCACGGTGACGCCGACCAGGCCCCGTAGCGACGTGGTGACCCACAGGCGGTCGTAGGTGGCGCAGCCCGAGTCGAGGCACACCACCAGGCTCGGCGTGCCGATGCGCTCGGCCAACGCCTCGACGTGGGCGGGAAGGTCGGGACTCCCGGACTCCTCGCTGGCCTCGATCAGCAGGACGCAGCGGGCATGACGCCCGCCGGCGGCCCGCACCGCCTCGATGGCGGTGAGCGAGGCGAAGGCGGCGTACCCGTCGTCGGCGCCGCCCCGCCCGTAGAGTTTCTCGCCCCGCCGCACCGGTGTCCACGGTCCCAGGCCCTCGTCCCAGCCGGTCATGGCCGGTTGCTTGTCGAGGTGGCCGTAGAGCAAGACGGTGTCGCCGTCGTCGCCGGCCGGTGCCGGCCAGGCCGGGACCTCGACCACCACGACCGGCGTGCGCCCCTGGAGCTCGTGCACGGCGACGGTGGCGCCCTCGATCGGCCGGGACGCGCACCAGTCGCGCACCAGCGCCACCGCGCGCGCCATGTCGCCGCGCTCGGCCCAGTCGGGGGCGAACAGGGGTGACTCGTTGGGGATGGCGATGTAGTCGGTGAGGGTGGGCAGGACGTCCTGGTCCCACGTCCGAACCACGTGGTCGGCGAGTGTCAGGGGATCCACGGCGGCACGCTACCGACGTGGAGGCGAGGTGCCGGCGGCGCCGACGTACTGCGGTGCCAGGGTCGGCGGCCGGTCCCCGGCAAACGCCCACCAGACCCCGTCGAGCACCGAGCACGTCGTGACCGCTTTGCCCGATTGATTCGCCGGGCGCTGCCCACATGCCTGCTGCCGGCTGTGACATGTGCAGGACGAGCGCATCGCCGGTCGGGTCGGTGGGCGGCGGTAGCGTCGTGACCACGACCCCGATTGGAGGACAGCCCATGGGTTTCCTGGATGACATCAAGGGCAAGGCCGCCGGCCTCAAGGGCACGGCCGAAGACCTGGTCAAGGAGCACGACGACAAGATCGAGGGCGCCATCGACAAGGCCGCCGAGCTCGTCGACGACAAGACCGGTGGCAGGCACACCGACAAGATCGACAAGGCCCACGCCAAGGCCAAGGACGCCGTCGACCGGATCGCCCGCCCCTGAGGAAGTGATGAGGGGGACCCCCTATGGTCGGGGCTCCCGATCGGCGCGGGAATGGGGTCATGACCGACTTCCCGCCCCCGTCCCCGCCGCCATCGTCGTTCGTGCACGACCCGCAGTCGCCGCAGGCGGTCGCCGAGTTCCTCGACCGCTGCGAGGCCGACCTCGTCCACCCCGACGTGGTGGCCGACCGGCTCCGACGTCAGGGGTGGGCCGACTTCTCCGCGACCCAGGTGGCAGAGGGGTACCGCGGCCGCTTCGACGAGCACACCCTCGGCTACTCGGCCCTGCTGGTGTGCACCGGGCTCAGTGCCCTGGCTGCCGGCACCGCCGGCCACCAGCTCCTCGGTCTCGCCGAGGGCATCGACGTCGATCGCGAAGGGCTCGCCCTGTGGCTCACCGTGCTGGTGATCGCCACGCCGCTGGCGGCGTGGGCCAACGTCTGGGCGCAGCGGGTCGACCGCGACGACCCGGTGGCCGTGTGGTCACGCCCTCGGCGGTCACTCGCCCGCGTGCTGCTGTGGTGCTGCGGCGTGGTGGGTGGCCTTCGACTGCTGCACTACGTGTTCACGGTGATCGCCACCATCGCCGGCTCGGCATGGGCGTCGGACCGCTCGTTGCTCATCGGCTTCGCCAACGTGGCGGTGACCGTCGGCATCACCTTCCCGTTGGGTCGCTGGGCGTTCGGCTTCCTGCACCGCTTCGACGCCGAGGACCCCACCGCCCCCCGGGCGCGCTCACGTCGCGAGCGGTCGGCGCTCAGGTCCGTCGGGTGAGGCCGACATGGACAGCCCGACCGTCGGCCAGCACCACGCGGTGGGCGCCCGGCGGGCGGTGGCGCTCGTCGGTGTCGACGACGAGCTCGGTGGCCAGCACCTCGCCGGCGATGAGCTCGCGGTGGGCCCTGACGGCCGTGCCCACATCGGCGTGGTGGCCCGGGTCGATCACCAGGTGGATGCGGTCCGAGACGTGCAGGCCCTCGGTGCGGCGGGCCTCGTTGACGGCCCGGACGAGGTCACGGGCGATGCCCTCGGCTTCCAGGTCGGGGGTCACGACGGTGTCGAGCACCACCAGGCCACGGTCCGCCGGCAGCGCCGCCGCCGCCGTCCCGTCACGGGGGACGAGGCGCAGCTCGTACTCGTCGTCGAGCAGCGTCCGTCCCGCCACCACCACCCGGCCGTCGGCGTCGCGTGACCAGTCGCCGGCCTTGACCGCCTTGATGATCGTCTGCACGTCGGCGCCCACGCGGGGGCCGAGCACCTTGGCCAGCACGTTGAGGCGAGTGTCGGCGACGCCGGCCACGTCGCTCGTGAGGAGCACCTCCTTGACGTTCACCTCCTCGGCGATGAGGGCACGGAACGCCCCCAACGAGCGCACCCCCGGAGAGGCGACGGTGAGCGTGGCCAGCGGGAGGCGGTTGCGCAGGCCGTGCTCCTTGCGCACCGACGACGCCGCCGAGCACACCTCGCGGACCTGCTCCATGGTGGTCACGAAGTCGGGGTCGTCCCACAGCGCATCGGGGTCGGGCCAGTCGGCCAGATGGACAGAGGCGCCGTCGGTCAGCGCCGGCCAGATGGTGTCGGTGAGCAACGGCAGCACGGGGGCGGCGAGGCGGCAGAGCACCTCGAGCACGGTGTGCAGCGTCGAGATGGCGTCGGGGTCACCCGCCCAGAACCGGCCGCGGGAGCGGCGGATGTACCAGTTGTTGAGGGCGTCGAGGAAGCTGCGGATGGCGCCGCAGGCACCCGAGAGGTCGTAGGCGTCCATGCGGGCGGTGACGTCGACCACCAGCACCCGGGTGTGGGCGAGGATGTAGGCGTCGAGGCCTTCTTGATCGGCCGGACGGGTCACCGTCTCGCCCCGGACCCCGGCGGCGTTGGCGTAGAGCGACAGGAACGACCACGCGTTCCAGATGGGGAGCAGGACCTGGCGCACCGCCTCCTGCATGGGACGGCTGTCGACCACGAGGTCGCCGCCGCGCAGCACGGCCGACGACAGGAGCGACCAGCGCATGGCATCGGCGCCGACCGAGTCGAAGAACTCGACGGGGTCGGGGTAGTTGCGCAACCGCTTCGAGAGCTTCTGGCCGTCGTCGCCGAGCAGCACGCCGTGGACCACGCACGTGGCGAAGGCGGGGGAGTCGAACAGCGCCGTCGACAGCACGTGCATCGTGTAGAACCAGCCACGGGTCTGGCCGATGTACTCGCAGATGAAGTCGGCCGGAAAGGCTTTGGGGTAGGGGCCCCGGCCTGATGTCTTGCCCGCGGGGACAGGGTCGTCGCCGTCGAAGGGGTGGTGGACCCGGGCGAAGGGCATGGCGCCCGACTCGAACCAGCAGTCGAGGACGTCGGGGATGCGCCGCATCGTCGAACGGCCGGTCGGGTCGTCGGGGTTGGGGCGGGTCAGCTCGTCGATGGTCGGCCGGTGGAGGTCGGTGGGCCGGACCCCGAAGTCGCGCTCGAGCTCGTCGAGGCTGCCGTAGACGTCGACGCGGGGGTGGGCGGGGTCATCGCTCTTCCACACCGGGATGGGTGAGCCCCAGAACCGGTTGCGGCTGATCGACCAGTCGCGGGCGCCCTCGAGCCACTTGCCGAAGCTGCCGTCGCGGACATGGGCCGGAACCCAGGTGATCTGCTGGTTGAGCTCGACCATGCGGTCGCGGATGGCGGTGACCGCCACGAACCAGCTCGACACCGCCTTGTAGATGAGGGGCGTGTCCGTGCGCCAACAGTGCGGGTAGGCGTGGTTGTAGCTGTCGTGGCGCACCAGCGCGTCCCGGGACCGCAGCTCGCGGATGATCGGCGGGTTGGCGTCGAAGACCTGGAGGCCGGCGAAGTCGGGCACCTCGTCGGTGAAGCGGGCGTGCTCGTCGACCGGTGTGATGGTGGGGATGCCGGCGGCGTCGCAGGCCGCCTTGTCGTCCTCGCCGAAGCCGGGAGCCAGGTGGACCACGCCGGTGCCGTCGTCGGTGGTCACGAAGTCGGCGCCGAGCACGACGTGGGCACCGGCGGTGCCGGTGAAGTAGTCGAAGAGCGGCCGGTAGCGGCGCCCGACGAGCTCGGCACCGGTGACGGTGGCGACCTGCGTGGCACCCTCGAGCTCGGCGGCGTAGGCGCCGACGGTGGCGTCGCCCAGGATCCAGCGGGTGCCGTCGGGACGGGCCCAGACGCCGTAGCTGATGGCGGGGCCGACGGCAATCGCCAGGTTCGACGGCAGCGTCCACGGTGTGGTGGTCCACACCAGCAGGTGCTCGGGCGGGTCGCCCTCGGTCAGCGGTTCGAGGGCGAAGGCGACGGTGACGGCCGGGTCCTGGCGGTCGCGGTAGGCGTCGTCCATGCGGGTCTCGAAGTTTGACAGCGGCGTCTCGCACTCCCAGCAGTACGGCAGCACCCGCTGGCCCTCGTAGAGCAGGCCCTTGTCGTGCAACGACTTCACCGCCCACATGACCGACTCCATGTAGTCGAGGTCCATGGTGCGGTAGGCGTCGTGCATGGTGACCCACCGGGCCTGGCGGCTGACATAGGCGTTCCAGACGTCGGCGGTGGTGCCGACGATGGCGCGGCAGCGCTCGTTGAAGTTCCCGACGCCGTACTCCTCGATGGCCATCCGACCGGTGACGCCGAGGGCCTTCTCGGCCTCCATCTCGACCGGGAGGCCGTGGCAGTCCCAGCCGAAGCGCCGGGTGACGTGCTGGCCTCGCATGGTGCGGTAGCGGGGTACGGCGTCCTTGACGAAACCGGTGAGCAGATGCCCGTAGTGGGGGACGCCGTTGGCGAAGGGGGGACCGTCGTAGAAGGTGAACTCGGGGGCGCCCTCACGGCGGCGCACGGATTCGCCGAAGGTGTCCTCCGCCCGCCACCGCTCGATGACAGTCTGCTCCAGGGCGGGGAAGCGCGGGGAGGGGTCGACGTCGGGGTACGGACGGCGCGTGGGGGCGGCGGGAGCGGCGTCGGCCATCGTGCCAGCGTAGGGCAGCGCTCCACCGCGCCCGCAGCCGTCGCGCCCGACGTCGGGCCGCTGACCGGTCCCCGCCGGTCACCTGGCATCCTGGCACCGATGGCCACCGCCGACCCCTCCGCCGCGCCCGTCATGCGCGGCCTGGCCGGCCCGCTCGGCCTGGGCACCGGGGTGGTCGTCGCTGACCAGGTGACCAAGCACCTCGCCCTCGGCGCCCTCCAGGACGGCCGCACCATCGAGGTCGTCGGCAGCCTGCAGTTCCGGCTGTTCTTCAACACCGGATCGGCGTTCAGCCTTGGCGCCGGCCGGGGCGGGCTCATCGGCCTGCTCGCCATCGGCATCGTGGTGATCCTGCTGCGCAGCGCCCGGAGCCTGCCCGGCCGGCTCGGCGCGGTCGCCCTCGGACTGGTGCTGGGCGGCGCCGTCGGCAACCTCGTCGACCGCGGGTTCCGGCGCGGTGACGGCTTCCTGGGCGGGGCGGTGGTTGACTTCGTCGACCTCCAGTGGTGGCCGGTGTTCAACGTCGCCGACGCCGCCATCGTCGTGGGTGCCATCCTGCTCGTCGTCGCCTCGATCCGGGCCGACCGCGTGGCCGCCGCCGCCCGCGCCGCCGACACCCCCGGTGGGGTCGACGGCGGACGCGTGGACGTCGACCGCCCGGCGCCGTGATCGAGACCGTCCCCGCCGGCCTCGACGGCGAGCGCATCGATCGCGTGGTCGCCCTGCTCACCGGCTGCAGCCGGGCCGAGGCCGCCGCCCTCGTCGCCGCCGGGGCCGTGCAGGTCGGGACGGGCGGCGCGGCGCCGGCGGTGGTCACCGCCCGGGCCGGCCGCGTGGTCGAGGGCGACGAGGTCGCCGTCGACGTCCCCGAGGCCGCCGGGCCCACCGTGGTCGCCGAGGACGGCATCGAGTTCACCGTCGCCGTCGAGGACGACGACGTCATCGTCATCGACAAGCCCACCGGGTTGGTGGTCCATCCCGGCGCCGGCCACCACGGCGGCACGCTGGTCCACGGCCTGCTCGCCCGCTACCCGGAGCTGGCGGGGGTCGGCGAGCCCGGCCGGCCGGGCATCGTCCACCGCCTCGACAAGGAGACCTCGGGCCTGCTCGTGGTGGCCCGCACCGAGGCGGCGCGGGCTGCGCTGGTGGCGGCGCTGTCCGCCCACGACGTCACCCGCGAGTACCTGGCCCTCGTCCACGGGATCCCGTCCGCCGCCGCCGGCATGGTCGACGCCCCCATCGGCCGCTCGACCCGGTCGCCGACCCGTATGGCGGTGTCGACCACCGGTCGCGACGCCCGCACCCGCTACGAGGTGGTGCAGCGGTGGCCCGACGTGGGCGATCGCGGCGCGTCGCTGCTGCGGTGCCGCCTGGAGACCGGCCGCACCCATCAGATCCGGGTGCACCTCACCGCCATCGGCCACCCTGTCGCCGGCGACCGCACCTACGGCGGCGACCGCCCCGTCCCCGCCGTGCCCCGCCTGTTCCTCCACGCCGCCCGCCTGGCCTTCGCCCACCCCCGCACCGGCGAGCCCGTCGCCTTCGAGTCCCCCCTCCCCG
>JBBJOU010000025.1:0-12387 GCA_037724305.1 Acidimicrobiales bacterium | reverse complement strand
CCTACGCGGTGGCGGTCGAGGCGATCGCGGGACGGCCGGTGACCCGCTGCCGCTTCGTGTTCTGCCGCGCCGACGGTCGCGCCGAGGAGCACGACGTCGCCGATCTCCCCGCCGCCACGGCCGAGGTGCGAGCCCAACTCGCCCGCTGATCCCGGCCGCGCTCAGGCGGGGACGGCGGCCTCGGCCCGGGCGCGCAGGTCGTCGACGGCATGCTGCAGTCCCTCCGGGTCGCGGTACAGCGCCGAGCCGGCGATGAACCAGTTGGCGCCGGCCTCGGCGGCGTGGGCGATGGTGGTCGGGCCGATGCCGCCGTCGACCTCGATGTCGAGGTCGAGGCCCCGGCGGTCGAGCAGAGCGCGGAGCTCGGTGATCTTGGGGCCCATCGACGGGAGGTAGTCCTGGCCGCCGAAGCCCGGGTTGACCGTCATCACCAGGACCATGTCGACCAGGTCGAGGATGTGCTCGACGGCGCTGACCGGGGTGGCGGGGTTGAGGGCGACGCCCACCTCGGCCCCGAGCTCGCGCACCATGCCGAGGCTGCGGTGCAGGTGGGTGGTCGACTCGGCGTGCACGATCACCAGCTCGCACCCGGCCTCGACCCACCGTCCCAACATGGGGTCCGGGTTGTGCACCATGAGCTGGGCCTCGAACGGCACGGTGGCGTGGGGCCGCACGGCGGCGATCACGTCGGGCCCGAAGGTGATGTTGGGTACGAAGCTGCCGTCCATCACGTCGAACTGGATGCGGTCGACGCCGGCGGCCTGGAGGGCGGCGACCTCCTCGCCCAGGCGGGCGAAGTCGGCGGGGAGGACAGAGGGAACGATGCACACGGGGCGACCCATAGCGTGAGTGTGCCACCCTGCCCCGGTGCGCCTCCCAACGCCGCCGGCGCCACCCGACCCGGTCGCCAGCGAGCGGGTCGAGATCGATGTCACCGCCGTCGTCGCCGGCGGCGATGGGCTCGGCCGCCACGCCGACGGCCGGGTCGTCCTGGTCCGGGGCGCGCTGCCGGGCGAGCGGGTCACTGCGGTGGTCACCAAGGCCGAGAAGCGCTTGCTTCGAGCCGATGTCGACGAGGTCGTCGTCGCTGCCCCCGCCCGGGTGGCGCCCCCGTGTCCCCGGGTGGCCGACGGGTGCGGCGGGTGCGGGTGGCAGCACGTCGCCCCCGACGCCCAGCCCGCCCTCAAGGCGGCCATCGCCGCCGACGCCCTACGCCGCATCGGGCGCCTCGAGCCGCCGGCCATCGACCTCGGCCCCCGCCTGGACCCCACCGGCTACCGCACGACCGTGCGGGCCGCGGTGGACGACGAGGGCCGGGCTGCCTTCCGCCGCCACCACACCCACGACCTGGTGGTGGTGGGTGACACCGAGGCGGGCTGCCTCGTCGCCCACCCCCTCGTCGACGAGGTGCTGCGCGCCGCCGCCTTCCCCGGGGCCGGCGAGGTGGTCGTGCGCGCCGGCGCCGCCCCCGGCGAGCGCCTGGTGGTGGTCGACCCCAGCGGCGCCGCCCGGGCGGTCGGCGTCCCCGCCGGGCTGCGGGTGGTCGGCGGCGACCATCTCCGGGGGTCGTCGCCGACGAGGGCCTGGTACCACGAGGAGGTCGCCGGCCGTCGCTTCCGCATCTCCGCCCGCAGCTTCTTCCAGGCCCGCCCCGACGGCGCCGCCGCCCTGGTCGACGCCGTACGGGACGCCGCCGCCGGCGCGTCCGACGGCGCCGCCCTCGGCGGGCGCAGCCGCCTGGTCGACCTGTACGGCGGGGTGGGGCTGTTCGCCGCCGCCCGCGGCGCCGAGGTCGGCGGTGGCGTCACCCTCGTCGAGTCGGCGGCCTCCGCGGTCGCCGGCGGCCGGGGGTGGCGCCCCCCGGGTCGGGGCGGCGGCCCCCGGGGCCGCCCACGCCCGGGTCAACCTCAGGGCGATCGACGCCAGGGTCATCGCCGTCGACTGCCGGCGGTGGCGCCCGTCGCCGGCGGAGCTGGTGGTCGCCGACCCCGCCCGGGCCGGCCTCGGGGCCGAGGTGGTCGAGCGGATGGCGGCCACCGGGGCGCCGACCGTCGTCGTCGTCTCGTGCGACCCCGCCGCCCTCGGCCGCGACGCGGGGTTGCTGGTCACCGCCGGGTACGCCCTCGACTCGCTCCGCCTGGTCGACCTCTTCCCCGGCACCCCCCACGTCGAGGTGGTGTCGGGCTGGCGGCGGAGGTGACCCATGTCCTCCGCCGATTTGCCCGGTATCGCCGGTGACCGTGGCGGGAATGGCCATTCAGTTGGCCCGTCGGTCATCCGCGCCGGTTCGCGCCTACGAAGGTGAGAAGACGATATGGGACCCGACTCGCTGCAGGACCTCACCGACGCCGGGCTGGTGGTGGCCATCAGCCGCTACCGGGAAGAGGCGCTCGCCGAGGCCTATCGCCGCCACGCCGGCGCCGTCTACGGCCTCGCCCGCCGCCTGTTGTCCGACGAGACCCTGGCCGAGGAGATCGTGCAGGAGGTCTTCCTCCGCCTGTGGGACACGCCCGAGAAGTTCGACCCCGGGCGAGGCTCGTTGCGCTCCTTCCTGCTCGCCCAGTGCCACGGCCGGGCCGTCGACCTGCTCCGGGCCGAGACCGCCCGCCGGCGGCGCGAGGAGAAGGACCAACGGCGCACCGCAGAGGCCGGCTACGACCTCGAGCTCGAGGTGTGGGACCTCGCCGTCGCCGAACACGTGAAGGACGCCCTCGTCGGGCTGCCCGAGGGGGAGCGCCGGGCCATCGAGCTGGCCTACTTCGGTGGGCACACCTACCGCGAGGTGGCGGTGATGCTCGACCAGCCGGAAGGTACCGTCAAGAGTCGCATCCGGGCAGGGCTGAAGCGGCTGCGCACCGAACTGGTGGGTTCGGGTGTCGGCGGCCCGGCCGTCGACGGCGGGGGAGGGTAGTGATGGTCATGATCTCTGACTCCGAGCACGAAGCGCTGCGCGCACTCCTGGGCGCCTACGCCCTCGACGCCGTCGACGACAGCGAGCGCGCCCAGATCGAGGATCACCTGCCGGGCTGCCCCCGGTGCCGGGCCGAGGTGGGCGACCACCGCGAGGTGGCCGGCGCCCTCGGCCGCAGCGGCGCCCCCGCCCCCGAGGGCCTGTGGGACCGCATCGCCTCGGAGCTCGACGGTCGCACCGCGCCGCCGCTGCGCCTGGTGCTGGCCGGTCACGGCACCGACGCCATCACCACCGCCCCGCCGGTCGTCGATCGCCCGTCCCGGCGTTGGCACCGGACCGTGGTGCGCATCACCTCGGTCGCCGCCTCGCTCCTGCTCGTCCTGCTGTTGGCCGCCACCGTCACCCAGCGCACCGACATCGCCGAGCTCCGCGACGAGCAGGCCCTCGGCGACGCTGCCACCACCGCGTTCGCCTCGCCCGAAGCCCGCACCACCGAGCTCCGCACCCTCCCCGACGGCAACGCCGAGCCCGGCGTGGTCCTCGCCCGGGTGGCGCTCCTGCCTGACGGCGACGGCTACATGCTGGCCGACGGCCTTCCCGACCTCGACGAGGGCCTTTACCAGTTGTGGGGCGTGGCCGGCGACCAGGTCATTTCGCTCGGCGCCCTCGGCCGCGACCCCAAGGTGGTGTCGTTCCGCGCCGACGGGAGCGTCACCGGCCTGATGGTCACCCAGGAGGCCGAGCTCGTGGAGCGGTCCGAGAACAACGCCCTGGTCTCCGGCTCCCTGGCCTGAGGCTCGGGCGGTGGACGACGGCGGACCAACGACGAGGACCTGGCCGTCCACCACGGCGGCGTCACCAGGAGCGTGCTGCACCACTTCGACGACGCCGGCGACCCGTCGGTCGTCTGCCGGCGGTCATGCGCCGCCGCCCTCGACCTCGTCCAGGATGCGCTCCGCCCCGGTTGATCGGACGGCCTGACCGTCCCCGATGCGGCGGTCGACGCCGGGTACGTTCGCCCGAGAACGGAGGACGGCTCGATGGGCGAGGCAGCGCAGGACGTCCTGCACGGTGTGGTGCACCTCGACGACAACGAGGCGCGGCGGCGGATGCACGGGCGCCGCCGCCTCGGGTACGCCCTGACCACCGTGGTGCTGACCGCCGTCATGGCGGCCGCCGTGCTCGACGGGCTCGGCGTCATCAGCGCCGTCGGCGTCGACGACGCCGAGGTGGCTGCGTCCGCCGACGGCACCACCCTCGCGGTGCGCTACCCCACGGTCTCCCGCCCGGCGTTGGCCTCACCGTTCGTCATCACCATCACCCGCCAGGGCGGCTTCGACGACCGACCGGTCGAGGTGACGGTGTCGACCGACTACCTGGCCCTGTGGGATGAAAACGGGATTCTCCCCGGACCGGCCGAGGAGACCGCCGCCGCCGAGGACCTGCACTGGACGTTCGACCCCCCCGACGGTGAGGTCCTGCGCATCACCTACGACGGCCGCATCGAGCCGGGCGCGCAGTCCGGCGGGCCGGGCCGGGTGGCCGTCCTCGACGAGGCCGGCGACGTCGTGGTGGCCGTCCGCTTCGACACCCAGATCCGGCCCTAGGTCCAGGAAGGCGCTTCCGTTGGAGATCGTTGCGCGTGCCAGCGTCACCTTCCTCGCCCTCTTCCTCCTCACCCGGGGGATCAGCAAGCGTTCGCTCGGTGACCTGTCGCCGTTCGAGATGATCCTGCTCGTGACCCTGGGCGACATCATCCAGCAGGGCATCACTCAGGAGGACTACTCCGTCACCGGCTCGATGTTGGCGATCAGCACGTTCGGCTTCTGGATCACCGTGCTCACCTGGATCACGTGGCGCTCGTCGCGTGGGCGCCGGATCATCGAAGGCGTCCCCCTCCTCCTCGTCCGCGACGGCGAGCCGATCGACGCCGCCCTCGCCGTCGAGCGCATGCCCTTGGAGGAGGTGCTCGAGGCCGCCCGCCAGAACGGTGTCGAGGACCTCGCCGACGTCAAGCTGGCCGTGCTCGAGGTCAACGGCCGCATCTCGATCATCAAGCGCGAGCGCTAGCGGCTTCGCCTCGTGAGGGACCGATCGGTGCTCGATCGCCCGGGGACCGGCGGCTGCTGTTCCGCCAAACTCGGCATCGGCGGACCGGTGCACGCTCACTGCGGGGCGGGGTCGGTGCGGGGGCGGTGGCGCCAGCGGAGGCGGGCGTAGCGGGCGAGGCGCCAGGTCCAGAGGGCGAGGGTGCCCCACCGGTCGCGGATGCGGGCGGCGTCGAGCACGTACATGGCCCGGGCCAGTTCCATGTGGCTCCACACCAGCGGGGTGTTGCCGAGGCCGGCCCCGGAGCTCGGGTCGACCTCCTCGCTGAGGAGGGCGGGCAACGTTGCGCAGAGCTCGTCGGCCAGGGCTTCGGCCTGGGGCTGTCGGCCGATCATCGCCAGGGCGCACACCGCCCACCATCCGACCGGGACGAACGCGCCTTCGACCCCGTCGAAGCCATCGTCGCCCGGCGGGTAGCGCCGCAGGTGCGGACCCACGGCGAGGTCGCGCAGGGTGGCGTCGACGAGTCGGGCGGCGCGCGGGTCCGAGGGGTCGAGCAGCCCGAAGACCACGGCCATGAGCGCGGCGGCGTCGGGCCGGGGGTCGTCGTGGCCCTGGGGGAGCCCGCCGTGGGGCTCGACGGCGCCGAGCACCCGGTCGAGGGCGACCTGGCGGGCCCGCTTCCAGTGGCGCCGCCGGTGGAACGGTCGCCAGGCGCGGGCGATCCAGATCGCCCGGTCGAGCACCAGCCAGCGGCCGATGTCGGCGCTGATGAGGAGGCGGGGTTCGCGCAGCTCCCAGATGCCGTTCGTCGGCTCGAAATCGGCGGCGGCCGTGCGCTCGGCGATGGCGCAGACGAGCTGCCAGGTGCGGTCGTCGAGCGAACCCCCGGTCTGGAGGTGCACGGACACCGCCTCGAGCACGAACCCCCAGGCGTCGTACTGGACCTGGTCGGCGGCGGCGTTGCCGACGCGCACGGGGGCGCTGGCGCCCCAACCCCGTACGCCCTCGATGGTGCGCTCAGGGGGTACGGCGCCACCGCGCACGTCGAGGAGGGGTGGGCAGCGGTTCGGGTCGGGGAGGGCGGCCGCCGCGATGAAGTCGAGGTAGCGGCGGGCGATGTCGCGCCGGCCGAGCAACGACGCCACCGAGGTGGCGAGGGCGGCGTCGCGCAACCAGCAGTAGCGGTAGTCGAACTGGCGGTCGGCCCCGGGGACCTCGGGCAGCGACGTCGTCGGGGCGGCGACGGTGGCACCGGTCGTGCGGTCGGTGCACGCCGCGAGCACCGCCAACGCGTCGGCGGCCCGCTCGGGATGGTGGCGCGGCAGGCGGGCGCGGCGCAGCTCGCCAACGGCTGCGGCCGCGACGTCGTCCAGGGCGTCGACGGCGGCGTCGACCGTCGCCCACGGGACGCCCGCGTCGACTCCGATGACGACACCGGTCCAGCCGTCCGTCGTGGCGGTCATGGTGGCGCGCCACCAGCGCTCGTCGGTGGTCGTGGACGTCCCATCGGCGAGCACGGTGATCGAGCCGTGCGTGCTCGTCGACTCGAACGTCGGCGGGGTCGCCCAGGCGGCGTCGAAGCCGCCGAGGGCGAGCTCGTGGACCAGCACCAGCGGCGGCCCGTCTTCGACGCGGGCGGCCCGCACGAGGCAGGTGCCGCCGTCGACGGCGACGAGGCCGTCTCGCAGGCGGACCCGTCGTCCCTCGGTGCGCACCACTGTGGTGGCCGTGGGCCCGGCGGGTCTCCCGTCGACCGCCACGAACGAGGCACCGACCCAGCGGGAGGCGGCGCCGGCGGGGTCGAGGAGCGACCACAGCAGCGGTGGCGAGTCGAAGCGCGGCGCGCACCACCAGTCGACGACCCCGTCGTCGGTGACGAGGGCGGCGCTGCCGCCGTCGCCGAGGAGCCGGTGGGCGGCGAGCGGCGTTTCCTCAGCCACGGCGACGGCGAGAGGCGCCGGTGGCGATCACGACCGGGATCGGCGCCAGACAGCGCGCGCCCCGGCGGCGCCGGCCCCGACCGCGCCCACCGCACCGGCGACCAGACGGCGACGGGACGAGACCTCGTACTGCAGGCTCCGAGCGTGGGACTCGTCGCCGTAGGGGCCGTGGGCGCCGGCGTCGCCGGGGAGCGGGTCCCAGAGGTATGACGGGCGATCGGCCGGGATGGGCTCGTCGTCCTGCTGGCCCTCGTAGTTGGTGCGGGCGAGGTAGCGGTCGATGAGGCCGGGGGCCAGTCGGCCGCCCCAGATGACGAAGGGGGTCGGCGCCCCGACCCAGATCTCGCGCCGGGGCCGGTCGGCGGCGCCGACGATGGCCCGAGCGGCCACCTCGGGTTGGTAGATCGGGGCCACCGGCCGTGGGCGGCGCCGCAGGGTGGTGGCCACCGAGGTGAACTGCGGCGTGTTCATGCCGGCAAGCGCCACCATCGTGACGCGGACCTGGCTGTGGTCGTGGAGCAGCTCGCAGCGCAGCGCGTCGGTGAAGCCCTTGATGGCGTGCTTGGCGCCGCAGTACGACGCCTGCAACGGGATCGACCGGTGGGCGAGCGCCGAGCTGACCTGGACGATGGTGCCGTGGTCGCGCGGCGCCATCCGGGCCAGCGCCGCCAGCGTCCCGTGGACGCAACCGAGGTAGGTGACCTCGGTGACCCGGCGGAACTCGTCGGCGGTGGTCTCCTGCACCGGGGCGAGCACGGCGGTCATGGCGTTGTTGACCCACACGTCGATGGGGCCGAGCTCGGACTCGACGGCCGCAGCCGCGCCGTCGACGGCCTCGGCGTCGGCCACGTCGACAGGGACCACGAACGGACGGCCACCCCGGGCCTTGACATCGGCGGCGGCGCCGGCGAGGCCCGCCTCACCCCGGGCCAACAGCGCGACGCGGTCACCGCGGTCGGCGAAGGCGCGGGCGGTGGCCCGGCCCACCCCCGCGCTGGCGCCGGTCACGACGACGGTACGAGGGGCGGTCATCGTCGGTCACCCTCCGGCCGGGTCATCGCTGACGTCGTCGGGCGCTTCACGCGACCCGCCCCCGCAGCGTGCGCAGCGCAGCCCGCGCCTCGGGCAGGGCGGTCGGGACCATGGCCACGCTGGCGGCGGCGGCGGCGAGGCACCAACTGCAGAGCTTGCGGTGCTTGGTGCCCGGCGGGGGGTTGAGTACGGGGGCGGCGGCGGGGTCGTGCACCCCCTGGGGGGCGTGGACGTTCGGCCCGTGGGGCCGCGCCGTCGACCGGCGCCGGTCGCCCATGCCGACGAGCACGAGGGTGACGGCGTAGTTCACCAGCCCGAGGGCGGCGTCGGGGGTGCGCAGCAACTGGTAGGCCTCGCCTGAGGCGTCGACCGCCTCGGCGTCGAGGGCGGGCAACGCCGGCTCGGGGGGCCGGCGGGTGATCCCGTACTGGTACGCCGCCACCACCCCCATGGACGCCATTGC
Organism: Acidimicrobiales bacterium; assembly: GCA_037724305.1. GTDB lineage: Bacteria > Actinomycetota > Acidimicrobiia > Acidimicrobiales > JACDCH01 > JBBJOU01. Next base: position 3,989 of record JBBJOU010000025.1, on the reverse strand, counting down.
CCCCAGCCCCAGCGCCGCCATGCGCCGGCGCTCCTCGAGCCAGTCACCGGTGCCTCGTCGCAGGTCGTCGCTGACCGCCTCGGCGGCCGCTGACCCCGACCGGCCGACCCCTCCCGACGAGGGCCGGGCGCTGGCGCTCGGCGGCCCGGAGGGCTTCGATCTCATCGTGGTCCGGGACACGTCGTGCTCCTCGTCGATGGTGGTGACGACGCCCGGTCACAGGAACCGGGCGTCGCATCATGCCGTCTACCCGCGGTCGGCGGCTCGGCATCCGGCGATTCTCCGGACGGCGGTCGTGTTCACATGAAGTTCCTGGTGTGCAGGCGCGACAGCTCGGCGGCCTCGTCGGCCGGAAAGCCGAGCCGGACCAGGCGGCGGCGGCGGCCGTCGTCCATGTCCCGGACGAGGGCGAGGACGCGATCGTGACCGGCGCCGATCGCTTCCGGGGCCCAGGCGCCGGCGGCCAGGACGACGAGGGCGTCGAACACATCGGCGTTGAGCCCGGCCGTGGAGGCGAGAACGCCGGCCCGGCGCTCCACCGTCGACCGCAGCCGACCGAGCAGCGTGGGATCGGCGCGCCCGGCGTGCTCGACGTGGGCGATGCCGAAAGCGACGTGGCGGGCTTCGTCGGCGCGGGCGAGGCGGGCGACCTGGGCAGTGACCGGGTCGGGGGCGTAGCGCTCGATGAAGGTGAGGAGGTCGAGGAAGGTGCCCTCGCCGAGGACCGAGAGCAAGAACGCCGCCAGGGTGAAGTCCGGCTCCTCGAAGAGGGTCTGCAGCGACGCCCGGCCCCCCGCCGACGACGTGCCGAGCTGTCCGCCCCGCAGGGTGGCGCGCCGGCTGAAGACCTCGATGTGGCGGGCTTCGTCGGCCACCTGCACGGCGAGCAGTTGGACGACCTCGCGGTAGTGCGGGTGGATCCGACCGAGGAATCGGGCGGGGACGGCGAGGGCCGCCTGCTCGTTCTCGATGAGGTAGGTCATCACCTGCACGACGGCGCCCTCGACGTCCGCCGGTAGGGGATGCTCCTCGCCGGCGGCCCAGTCGATCGCCGTCTCCGGGTCCCACTGGTTCGCCGCCGCCTGCGCGTACAGGCGTACCGCCAGGTCGGCCCAGAGCTCGTCGCGGCGGAGCAGGGCGAAGTCGGCCGGCGGCCCGCCGGTCTCGACGAGCGCACCGCGGGCGGCCAGGCCCCACGAGGGCGACGCCGTCGCGACGATGCCGTCGGCACTGGGCGACCCGGCCCGCTCGGCGCCCGACCACCGGTCGTCGAGTGCCCGCCCGCGCACCACCACGTCCGGGGCCTCGAAGGTGTGACCGTTCGCCCGGCACCAGGCGGCGACGACGACGCCGAGGTGCGGGCCGGCATCGTGCAGCACCACCCGCCCGCCGACCGGCAGCGCCGCCAGCGCCCGGGCGATCAGGAGGTGGGCGCCCCGATCGAGGCCGAGGCCGCCGAGGTCAAGGCGCGTAGTCGTCAGCGGTGACATGGCCGTCTGCGCTGTAGAAGCCGGTCTCGTCGACGGCGGACTCGAGGGCGGCGTACCCGGCGGTCCGTCCGCCGACCCACGCCTTGAGGCCCTCGAGGTCCAGCAGCGGTCGCACGACCGCGTCGGCGTAGGACATCGAGTCGAGGAGCGCCACGAATCGCTCGACGGCGTCCGGCTCCGCCGAGGGGCCGACCGTCATGTTGCAGTGGTCGTACGGGGCTGTCTGGCCGATGACCCTGGTGCCGGGCGGCAGCGTCCCCTCCCGTTCGAAGAGCAGGAGGTTGGCGTCGATCATGCAGGCGGCGTCGACCTCGCCGGCGGCGAGAGCCCTCGCCGCGTCGCGCTCGCCGCCGATGTGGTCGCCGTGGAGCCCGACGCCGATCTCGAAGCGCCGAACGGCGAAGTCCGTCCCGGGGTCGAGCCCCTGCGCTCGCAGCCAGGAGAGCGGCAGGAGCGTGCCCTGGGGCGAGTCGACGGCGCCGGTCGCCACTGTCCGGCCGCGCAGGTCGGCCGGCGCCTGCACGTCGGACTCTCGCCGGACGACGACGACCGACGTCAGTCCCTGGTCGGTGTCGCGCATGCGGAGCGCGGCGACCCGTTGGCCGCCGGCCTCGGCCATCCGGCGGGCGCGGACCCACGCCAGCGGGGAGTTCCAGGCGACGTCGATCCGCCCGGCGAGGAGGTCGTCGACCTGGCGCTCGTAGTGCGAGTAGAGGACCCAGTCGAAGGGGAGTCCCTGGTCGGCGAACCACCGGCGGAACCCGTCCCAGATGGTCACCACCTTGGCGTCGTAGGCGACCGCCCCCATCACCAGCGGCCGGCACCGTGACATCGGTTCGCTCGCACGTTCGCTCACGCTGCCGCCTCGTCGAAGAGGGGGAGGCCGGCGAGGGCCCGACCGATGAAGTCCAGCAGCGCATCGGTGGTCGGCGCCATCACCCGCGACGCTCGCGCGTCGCGGAAGCGGCGCTCGATGCCGAGCTCCCGGCGGAACGCCGCCCCGCCGCAGACTCGCATCGCCTCGTCGGTCACCCGCGCCGCCGCCTCGCCGGCGGCGGCCTTGACCTGCAGGACCCGCAGCATGGCGTCCTCGCGTTCCTCGCCGAGGGCATGGAGCGCGTCGCGCACGAGCGCGTCGGCTGAGTCGGTCTCCAGCCGCATCCGGGCGAAGGCCGCCCGGGTGACCGGTTGCTCGATCAGGGTCTGGTCGAGGTGTTCGAGCCGGCTGCCCGTGAGGTGGCTCAGCGCCTCACCGCACACCGCCTGCATGGCGGCGACGCTGGCGGTGGCGTTCAGCACGAGGAACCAGGGGAGCGCGAGCCCCAGCGCGATGTCGAGGCCGGCACCGTCGACGCCGAGCATCGACGACATCGGCACGCCGACGTCATGCCCGGTGACCGGTGACGAGGCGTTGCCCCGGAGCCCGAGGCCGTCGAACGGTCCCTTCACGGCAAGGCCGGTGGTCGACGACGGGACGAACCACAGCGTCATCGGCCCGTCGGCGGCGAGGGGCCGGCTCGACCAGACGTAGCTGTCGGCCTCGCCGGCGGCGGTGACCCAGCTCTTCTCGGCGTCGAGGGCGACGGCGTCGCCCGCCGGCCGGGCGCTGCTGACCGGCGCCCAGAAGTGCGAACGGCTCCCTCGCTCGGAGAACGCCAGCGTCGTGAGATGGTGGCCGGCGCCGATCTCGTCGCGCATACCGTCGGTGCCGTGCGCCTCGACGATGGTGGTGGCGGCGTAGTGCATCATCAGCACCATCGCCGTCGTCCCGCATTGCTGGGCGATGGCGCCGACGACATCGGCGGCTTCGGCGAGGCCGGCGCCGCCACCGCCGTGCTCGACGGCGGTCGTCAGGCCGAGGAGGCCGGCGTCACCCAGGGCGGTGATCGCCTCGCGGGGGAACCGTGCTTCGCGGTCGACCGCGTCGGCGGCCGGGATGATGACGTCGGCGATGACGCGCTCGACGGACTGCTGGTGATCCATGCTTCGTCTCCGTTCCAGGGGTGTGTGACGTGGTTGGCGCCCGACCGGGCGCCGATGGGCCTCGTTCAGCGACGTCGCATGTCTCACCCCCTTCACGGTCTCGTCGACAACCCGACGCCCGGCGGCGCCGGGCGTCACGATCGTCGTCGTTGTCTAGTACACCGGCGGCAGCGGCGCGCGGGTCGGGTGGCGCAGCGCGGCCGCACCGTGGGTGCGACACTGCGGCGTGCCCTACGTGTCGATCACCCGGCTGCGGCTCCGCTCGGCGGTCGACCACCCGACCCCCGCCCACGAATCGATGGACCTCCCGCCCCCGGTGCTGGCGGACTAGCCGCGGACCGGCCTCGCCACGATGCGCTCGACGTGGCGCGCACGGATCGCCAGCCAGACCCCTCACGCGACGTTCGCGCCTCCTGTCAGCGAAGCCGACGTCGTTCGTGCGCACGCGGCGCTCGGCGGTGAGCTGCCGGCGGACCTGCAGGCGTTGCTCCGGGAGTCCGACGGTGTCCGGGCCGA
>JBBJOU010000024.1:0-12568 GCA_037724305.1 Acidimicrobiales bacterium | reverse complement strand
CGTGCGGGTGGGAGTGGCCGCCCGGCCGAAGGCCGAGGCGGCAGGGGAATCCCGAACATCAGCTGGGGTGGGGAGCCCGAAGCACCGAGGCAAGGGTGGGAGGCCGCACGGCGCCAGACGTGACGGAGTCCGCCAGCCGTGCGGCCTCCCACCCGCAGCCGACCCCAAGCCAGAGAGATCCTCGGGGCCCTCAGCTCTCCTCGCTGAGGACGGGCGCCACCGCCGCCACGGTCTGGGAGCCCTCGACGTTCATGACCCGCACACCGGTGGCGTCACGGCCCTGGGAGCTGATCCCCCGCACCGGCATGCGGATGACCGTCCCGGTGGAGTTGATGACGAAGATCTCGTCGTCGAGGCCGACCATGAAGGCCGCCACCACCGAGCCCTTGCGGGCGGTGAGCCTGATGGCCCGCACGCCCTGGCCGCCGCGCCCCTGCTGGTTGAAGTGCTCCAGCTGGGTGCGCTTGCCGTAACCGGCGTCGGTCACGATGAGAATGGCGACGTCGTCGCGACAGGTGTCGCAGCTCACGACGGCGTCGTCGGTGCGCATCTTCATGCCCCGGACGCCGGCGGCGGCGCGACCCATGGGCCGCACCTCGTCCTCGCTGAAGCGGATGGCCACACCCAGCTTTGACAGCATGAGGATGTCGTCGCCGCCGTTGGTGGGGATCACCCGGACGAGCTCGTCGCCGTCGCGCAGGTTGATGGCGATGAGCCCGGAGCGCAGCGAGGAATCGTACTCGTTGAACTTCGACTTCTTCACCTGGCCGTGGAGGGTGGCGAAGAACAGGAAGCGGTTGGTCTCGTAGTCGCGGGTGTCGATGATGGCGGCGATGCGCTCCCCCGGCTGGAGCTGGAGGAGGTTCACCACGGCCGTGCCCCGGGCGGTGCGCTCCTTCTTGGGGATCTCGTGGGCCTTGAGCCGGTAGACCCGACCGAGGTTGGAGAAGAAGAGCAGGTAGGCGTGAGCGGTGGTGGTGAGGATGTGGATGACGTAGTCGTCGTCGCGCAGCTTGGCGCCGACCACGCCCTTGCCGCCCCGTCCCTGGGCCCGGAAGCTGTCGGCGGTGACGGTCTTCACGTAGCCCTTGCGGGAGTAGGTGACGACCAGCTCCTCGTCGTCGATGAGGTCCTCGATGTCGAGCGACCCCGGGTCGAGGGTGATGGTGGAGCGCCGCGGGGTGGCGAACTTCTCGCGCACCGCCAGCAGCTCCTCGCGGATGACCGAACGCAGCTTGGCCTCGTCGGCCAGGGTGAGCTCGAGCTCGGCCACCAGAGCCTCCTTCTCGGCCAGCTCGCGGTCGAGCTCGATGCGGGCCAGGCGGGTGAGGCGCCCGAGGGTCATCTCCAGGATGTACTCCGCCTGCAGGTCGGTGAACTCGAACGGCTCGGCGGTGAGGGCCGCCTTGGCCGCCGGGCGGTCGTCGCTGGCCCGGATGGCGGCGATGACCTCGTCGATCACGTTCAGGGCCTTGATCAACCCGGCCAGGATCTCGGCCCGCTTGCGGGCCTCCTTGAGGCGGTACTCGCTCCGGCGGCGGATGACCTCGACCTGGTGCCCGACGTAGGCCTCGAGCGCCTGGACCAGGTTGAGGGTGCGGGGGATCCCGTCGACGAGGGCCACGGTGTTGACCGCGAAGTTCGTCTGCAGCTGGGTGTGCTTGTAGAGGTTGTTGAGGATCACCAGCCCGGGGGCGTCGCGCTTGATCTCGATGACGAAGCGCAGCCCCTGCTGGGACGACTCGTCGTTGGCATCGGCGATGCCCTCGAGCTCGCGCGAGTCGACCAGCTCCTTGATGCGGCGGGCGACGGCCTCCATGCCCACCTGGTAGGGGAGCTCGGTGACCACGATGCGGTCGCGCTCGCCCTTGGCCCCCTCCTCGATCTCGGCCCGCGCCCGCACCGCGATGGAGCCCTTGCCGGTGCGGTAGGCGTCCATGATCCCCTGACGACCGAGGATCAGCCCACCCGTCGGGAAGTCGGGGCCCTTGACGAAGGCCATGAGGTCGTCGGGGGTGGCGTCGGGGTGGTCGAGCAGGTGGACGGTGGCGTCGATGACCTCGCCCAAGTTGTGGGGCGGGATGTTGGAGGCCATGCCCACCGCGATCCCCTGGCCGCCGTTGACCAGCAGGTTCGGGAACCGGGCGGGCAGGACGGTGGGCTCGTCGAACTCGCCCGAGTAGTTGGGCGCGAAGTCGACGGTGTCCTCGTCGATGCCGGCGATCATCTGCATGGCCAGGGTGGCCAGTCGGCACTCGGTATATCTCGAGGCGGCCGGGCCGAAGTCGGGAGAGCCGAAGTTGCCGTGGCCGTCGACGAGGGGGTGGCGCAGGGAGAAGTCCTGGGCCATGCGGGCCAGGGCCATGTAGATGGCGCCGTCGCCGTGGGGGTGGTACTTGCCCATGACCTCGCCGGTGACCCGGGCGCACTTCATGTGGCTGCGGTCGGGGCGGGCCCCGACGTCGTACATGCCCCACAGGATGCGGCGGTGTACCGGCTTCAGGCCGTCGCGGGCGTCGGGCAGGGCCCGGCTGACGATGACCGACATGGCGTAGTCGAGGAACGACCGCTCCATCTCGTCCTGGATCTCGATCGGCTCGATCGAGGCGAAATCCTCGGGAGGGGTGATGTCCGACATCAGATGTCCAGGAACCTCGTATCTTTCGCATTCGTGACGATGAAGTGCTTGCGGAGGTCGACGTCGTCGCCCATGAGGATGGCGAGCACCTGGTCGGCGATGGCGGCCTCCTCCACCGTGACCTGTAGCAGCGTGCGCCGGGCCGGGTCCATGGTGGTGGCGTGCAGCTCGTCGGCGTCCATCTCGCCGAGGCCCTTGAGGCGGGCGAAGTCCTTCTTGTGGTTGGGGTGCTCGGCCAGGAAGACGGCGCGGGCGGCCTCGTCCTTCAGGTACACCTTGGCCTTGCCCACCTCGGTGGAGTACAGCGGCGGTTGGGCGATGTAGATGCAGCCGGCCTCGACCAGCCCCCGCATCTGACGGAAGAAGAACGTGAGGAGCAGGGTGCGGATGTGCGAGCCGTCGACGTCGGCGTCGCACATGGCGATGACCTTGTCGTAGCGGCGCTTCTCAGCGTCGAACTCCTCGCCGAAGCCGGCGCCGATGGCCGAGATCAGCGTCTGGATCTCGGTGTTCTTCAGCATGCGGTCCGACCGGGCCCGCTCGACGTTGAGGATCTTGCCGCGGATGGGGAGGATGGCCTGGGTACGGGGATCGCGCGCCTTGACCGCCGAGCCGCCGGCGGAGTCGCCCTCGACGATGAAGATCTCCCGCTCGCGGCGGTCCTTCGACGAGCAGTCGCGCAGCTTGTCGGGCATGCCGGCGCCGCCGAGGAGGGACTTGCTGCGGATGACCTCGCGCGCCTTTTTGGCCGCCAGTCGGCCCTCGTAGGCGGCTTTGGCCTTCCTGACGATGGCGCCGGCCTCCTTCGGGTGCTCCTCGAGCCAGTCGCCCAGGCGCTCGTTGGTCGCCCGCTGCACGAGGGTCTTCATCGACGTGTTGCCCAGCTTGGCCTTGGTCTGGCCCTCGAACTGGGGCTCGCGCAGGCGCACCGAGACGATGGCGGTGATGCCCTCGCGAACGTCCTCGCCGGCGAAGTTCTCGTCCTTCTCCTTGAGCAGGGACTTGGCCCGGGCGTACTTGTTGACCACCGTGGTCAACGCCGCCCGAAAGCCCTCGACGTGGGTGCCGCCCTCCACGGTGTTGATGCCGTTGGCGAAGCTGTGGATGCCATCCGCGTTGTAGCCGGTGTTCCACTGGAAGGCGACCTCACACTCCTGGCCGCCGGCCGCGTCGTCCATGGCCAGGTACCCGACCTTGGAGAACAGCGCTTCCTTGGTCTTGTTGATGTGGCGGACGAAGTCGACGATGCCGCCGTCGTACTTGTAGACCACTGTCTGGCCGTCGTGGTCGGGGCGCTCGTCGGTGAAGCAGATCTCGAGGCCCTTGTTGAGGAAGGCCATCATCTGCAGGCGCTCGAGGATGGTGCGGGCGGAGAACTCCAGCACCTCGAAGATCGTGCCGTCGGGCCAGAAGGTCACCGTCGTGCCGGTGCGCCGCTCGCCCTTGACCAGGGGGGCCTCACCGACCACCCGGAGCGGGCCCTGGGGCACCCCGCCGGCGGCGAACACCATCTCGTGGTGCTTGCCCTCGCGGTCGACCTCGACCACGAGGCGGCGCGACAGCGCGTTCACCACCGAGACACCGACGCCGTGGAGACCGCCCGACACCTTGTAGCCCTCGCCACCGAACTTGCCGCCGCCGTGGAGCTTGGTCAGGGCGATCTCGACCCCGGTCATGTTCTGTTGCTTGTTGACGTCGGTGGGGATGCCCCGGCCGTCGTCGGTCACCCGGCAGGCGCCGTCGGCCAGGAGCGAGATGTCGATGCGGGTGCAGTGCCCGGCCATGGCCTCGTCGACGGAGTTGTCGACGACCTCCCACACGCAATGGTGCAGCCCGGTGATGCCGGTGGACCCGATGTACATGCCGGGTCGCTTGCGCACCGGGTCGAGGCCTTCGAGGACCTGCATGTCCTTGGCCCCGTACGAGGATGTGATCTGCGCCACGGCGCGCCTTTCGTCGAAACTGTTCAGAGGTGGTCAGCGAGGATTGCGGTCTCGATGCGCAGCGGTGCGACCGGCCTCGCGAGATGCGCGAAAACCCAGGTCAAGCACCCCGAACACGATGGTCTTAGTCTACCAGCAGGGTGTGACATCGGCGAGCATCCCGGGCCGGCGAACGCCGTCCTCACCGGCGGCGGACCCGAACCTCCACGGCGAGCACGACACCGGGCCCGAGCTCAGTGGTGCAGCGGGCGCGGAGGGTGGCGGCGCGGTAGCGGGCCTCGGTGGCCCAGGCCGGGTCGTCGACCACCACGGTGAGCACGCCGCGCTCGAGGCTGGCCGGCACCGCGTGGTCGGCCAGCGGTCGCCCGGCCAGGACCGACCAGCGCTCGAACACGGCGGCCAGGACATCGGCGCAGGGGGCGCCGAGCCCGGCCAGGACCCGGTCGAGGGCCTCCCCCACCGGGGCCGGGTCCCGGGGCCGGCGGCGCTCGGTCCGCCCGGTCACGGGGTCGGGGGCCCGCCACGGCCGCCCGCCGGGACGGGGCGGGGTGCTCACGACGCCGCCGCCGCGGGCGGCGGACCGGTGATCGACGAGGTCACCCCGCCGGCGGCGGCGTCGACCGCCTCGACCCGGAGCACGGCATCGGGCCGGGCCCCCCGAGGGAGGCCGACAGCCGACGTCAGGAGAGTCTGGCCCGGTGCCAGGGTGGCGAGCAGCGCGTCGCTGCGGCGCTCGTCGAGCTCGGAGAACACGTCGTCGAGCAGGAGCACCGGCGCCGACCCGACGGTCGCCGTGACCACCGCGTGGGCGGCGAGGCGTAGGGCCAGGGCGAGCGACCGCTGCTCACCCTGGCTGGCGTGGGTGCGGGTGGCCAGCCCGCCGAGGGTGAGGGCGAGGTCGTCGCGGTGGGGTCCCACCAGGCTGACGCCCCGGCGGATGTCGTCGCGGCGTCCGGCGGCGAGGGCGGCGGCCAGGCCGGGTCCCCCGGCGCCGGCGAACCAGGGCGACGAGTAGCGGGCGGTCACCCGCGACCGCACGTCGCTCCCCACCGCCACCGCCCGGTAGGCAGCCTCCAGGGCGGGTTCGAGACGCTCCACCAACGCGGCCCGGGCCGCCCCCAGGGCGTCGCCGACCTCGGCCAGCTTGGCGTCCCACACGTCGAGGGTGAGGGCGGCGGAGGCGTCGAGGCGGCTGCCCGAGCCCTGGACCTGCTTGAGCAGGGCGTTGCGCTGGCGTAGCACCTTGTCGAGCTCGGTGCGCAGGGCGTCATGGCGAGGGTGGAGCGAGACGAGGGCGTCGTCGAGGTAGCGGCGCCGGCCGCCGGGCCCGCTCTTGACCAGCTCGAGATCGTCGGGGGCGAACACCGTCACCCGGAGGGCGCCGAGCAGGTCGCGGGTGCGGGCCAGGCGCTGCTTGTTGACCTGCACCCGGTTGCGCCCGGTCACCGACAGCTCGGTCTCGATGAGGACGTCACGCCCGTCGCGGGTGCCGTCGGCGCGTACCACTGCCCGCTCGGTGCCGGCGCGCACCAGGGCTTCCGTCGGTGCTCCCCGGAACGACGAGAGCGTGGCCGGCCAGGCCACCGCCTCGAGGAGGTTGGACTTGCCCCGACCGTTGTCGCCCAGCACCGCGGTGAGCCCCGGCGCCAGGGTCAGGGTCGCCGACGGGTACGACCGGAAGTCGGTGAGCCAGACGGTGCGGACCAGCACGGGAGGGACGGGGGCGACCGGGGGTCAGCGGTCTAGGTGACGCGGACGGGCATCAGCAGGTAGAGGAAGTCGGGCGACTCCGTCCCCCGCAGCACCGCCGGTTTGAGGGCGTCGATTGTCTCGAGGACCACCTCGTCGCCGCGCGTGACCTCGACGCCCTGGGCCAGGTACTCGGGGTTGAACGCCACCGTCAGCTCGATCCCCTCGTACTTGGCGTCGAGGGACTCATGCGCCTCACCGACGTCCTGGGTGACGGCGACCAGGTCGAGCCCGTCGGGCTGCAGGACGAGGCGAACGGGGGTGGCGTCGCGGGCCAGGAGCCGCACCCGGCGGACCGCGTCGAGCAGGGGCTCACGCCCGACCACCAGGCGGTTCGGGTAGCTCGACGGGATCAGGCCTCGATAGTTGGGGAACTCGCCCTCGATGAGGCGGGTGGCGATCCGGATGGCGGTGATGCCCCCGCTGCCCTCGCCCACCGTGACCTCGAAGGTGGCGTCACGCTCGCCGAGGCGCAGCGTGACCTCCTCGCTGGTGCCGAGCAGGCGCTCGACCTCGCGCAACGCCCGCGACGGCACCAGCACCTGCGCGCCCTCGGCCAGCACGTCGAGCCCGGCGATGTCACGCACCGCGAGGCGGTAGGAGTCGGTGGCGACGAGGCGCAGGCCGCCGCCCTCGGCCGAGAGCAGCACCCCGGTGATGATGGGGCGGTTGTCGTCGGTGGAGGCGGCGGGCGTGACCTGGCGCAGCGCTCGCGCCAGTTCCTGGGCGGGCACCTGCACGGCATCGCCGCTCGGGAGGGTGAGCTTCGGGTACTCGTCGGCGGGCGTCACCCGGAGTGCGAACTCCGAGCGCCCGGCGGTGATCGTGGCCTGGTCGGGCCGGTCGGCATCAGCGCCGACCTCGACGGTGACCGCCCCGGGCGGAAGCGCCCGGACCACGTCGCTCGCCAACTTGGCCGGCAGCACGGTGGCGCCGTCGCCCTGGCCGGACACCCCCGCACCGACGGTGATGGTCAGGTCGAGGTCGGAGCCGGTCAGCGTCAGGGCGTCGCCGAGGAGCTCGGCGCGCACGCCGGTGAGCACCGGCAACATCCCGCCCCGCCCCGAGACGGCGCGCCCAGCAGCCCCGAGGGCCTCGACGAGGACGTCACGCTCGCAACGGAACTTCACGGCTCGGCTCGCTTTCGGTGCGTCGGGGTCACGGGCCCGGTGGTGGGACCAGGTCGGTCGATGATGCCGATGGTACGGGTTTGGGGGTCACCGGTGGTGCGATGAGCAGGAGCAGTAGGGCCTGTGGACTGTGGACGGGATGGCATCGGCGCAGGTCGGGAGGGGTGCACCGGCTCCGGCGGGATCCCCAGCCGTCCCCAGCGGCCGCCCGCCTCCGGCGACGCGAGCCCGGTCCGGTCGCCGCCGTCCCCTGCGCCCGGGGTCGTACGCACAGGCTGCGCCCGGTCCAACGCACAGCGTGGCGACGGGGTCATCCACAGCCCTGTCCCCAGCCTGGGGAGGATGCACATAGCGCGCGGTGTGTCCCTTCGGGCCGTGGTCTGTACAGATCGTCGGTCGCCTCGCATCACTCGCCGTTCCGGACGACGGCGCGGAGCTGCTCGACCCGGTCGAAGGTCTTGTGCCGTTCCTTCATGTCGCGCTCGATGCGTTGGACCGCGTTCATCACCGTGGTGTGGTCGCGGCCGCCGAACGCCCGGGCGATCTGGGGGTACGAGAGGGGCGGGTTGGTGAGCTGGCGGCACACGTACATGGCGATGTGGCGGGCGTCGACGAGGTCGCGGGTCCGGGCCCGGCCGATGATGTCTTCCACCGAGAACGCGAACAGCTTGGAGGTGGCGTCGAGCACCAGCGCCGGGGTGATGGGCCGGGGTTGGCGCTCGGTGAGCAGGTCGGCCAGCACCCGTCGGGCCAACTCGACCGACAGCGGCTCCTTGGTGAGGGTGGCGAAGGCGGCGACGCGGGTCAGCGCACCCTCGAGCTCCCGGATGTTGTCGGTGATGTGGGTGGCGATGAACTCCAGCACGTCATGGGGCATCGAGGTGGTCTCCCGCTCGGCCTTCTTGCGCAGGATGGCGATGCGGGTCTCGAGGTCGGGGGCCTGGATGTCGGTGATCAGGCCCCAGCGGAACCGGCTCCGGAGCCGATCCTCGAGGGTGGCGATGTTGTCGGGCGGGCGGTCGGAGGTCATCACGATCTGCCGGCTCGACTCGTAGAGGGCGTTGAAGGTGTGGAAGAACTCCTCCTGGAACCCCTCCTTGCCCTCCAGGAACTGGATGTCGTCGACCAGCAGCACGTCGACGGTGGACCGGTAGCGCTTGCGGAAGGCATCCCCGGTTCGGTTGCGGATCGACTCCACGTAGTCGTTGAGGAACGCCTCGGACGACACGTAGCGGATGCGCAGGTTGCTGTAGTTCTCGCGCACGAAGTGGGCCGCCGCCTGCAGGAGATGCGTCTTGCCCAGCCCGGCGTCGCCGTAGATGAACAGCGGGTTGTAGGCCAGCGCCGGCCGCTCGGCGACGGCCAGGGCGGCGGCGTGAGCGAACCGGTTCGACGAACCGATCACGAAGGCGTCGAAGGTGTACTTGGGGTTGAGCAGGTTGTCGGACCCAGCGGCGGGCATACCAGCCCGGCCGGTGCCCGGGTCCCGGCCACGGAGCTCGTCGAAGGGGAAGAGCTGCCCGCCGGCCGATCCCCCGGCGGCGTCGGCCTCCGAGCGCGTCCCGGCGCCGCCGGCGCCGGACGCGGCCAGGGGGCGGATCTCGACGACCACGGCCGTGTCCGGGGCTCCGACGTCGGCGAGCGCGCAGTGCACGAGGTCGAGGTATCGCCCTTCGATGCGCTCCTTCACCCAGGGGCTGGGTACGGCGAGGACCAGCGTGGCGAAGGAATCGTCGGGGCCCGTACCGTCGGGCCGCGAGGGAGCGACCTCGGCGAAGCTGGAGAGCCACACGGCTTCCGAGACCTGGCCGCGGAGGACCTCGGCCGCCAGGACCCACAGCCGCTCTGCGTCGCTGGGCTGCGTCACGGGTTCCCTGCTCCTTGACTCCACACCTCTGTCCACATGCTGTGGACGCCGACGACTCGATACCCGGTCGTGAGACCGGGTGTCGCCGCACGTCGACCGCCGCTCAGCACCGTTGGCACCCGGCGGACCGGGGGCGTCGGGTCCCAGGTCCGGGGTGACAGGGCGGCGACGGTAGCACCGAGCCGGGCGCCGGGGGCAAGGGTCGGATGGCCCGACGCCCCCCGGATTGCACGGGCCTGGCGCGGCCCCTACCCTGAGGTTCCTCGCGCTCCGGGCGCGCCTTCGCGCGCCGTCCTCGGCTCCCGGTTCGGCCGGGGGCGGGTCCCGTCCCCGGGCGACATCGTACGCACCCGCCGGCGTCGCGCCGGTTACTGCCCAGGAGGCAGCACACGTGAAGCGCACCTTCCAGCCCAATTCTCGTCGGCGGGCCAAACGCCACGGCTTCCGGCACCGCATGTCCACCCGCGCCGGTCGCGCCGTGATCCGCAGTCGTCGCCTCAAGGGCCGCGCCCGCCTCTCGGCCTAGGGCGGTGACCGGCTCGTGGTCGGCCGTACGGGGCGCATCGCCACCCGCGCCGGCTTCGTCGCCCTCCGGCGACAGGGCCGGCGGGCGCGGCGCGGGCTGGTGACGGTCGTCCGAGCACCGGGCGATGCCGCCTCTCCGGCTGCCGATCGACCGTGCCTCGCCTTCGCGGTGAGCGCCGGCGCGGGCGGGGCCGTGGTGCGCAACCGGATCCGGCGACGGCTGCGCGCCCTGTTCGCCGCCCTCGACCCCGACCCGGGCTGGTACCTGGTCTCGGCCGGGTCCGCCGCCGCCGTCGCTCCCCCTGACGAGCTCCGCACCGACCTCGCTGCCGCCCTGCGCGCCGTCGGCGGCTTGCGGGCCCCGTGAACCGCGTGGACCGTCCCCTCTCGCCCGCCGCCCGCCCCGTGCACGCCCTCGTCCGGGCCTACCGGCGCATCGGCGCCGGGCGTCCGTCACCGTGCCGCTTCGACCCCTCCTGTTCCGCCTACGCCCTCGATGCGCTCGAGACCCATGGTGCGCGGCGGGGGCTCTGGCTCACGGCCCGCCGGATCGGGCGATGCCACCCCTGGGGCGGCCACGGGTACGACCCGGTGCCGGCCCCCCGCCGTCACTCGACCGAGACCCCCGCTCGGGAGGCAACCGAATGTTTGACCTGATCGCCGCCGTCCTGTCGTTCTTCTACGACCTGGTCCCCTCCTACGCCGTGGCCATCGCGCTGCTCACCTTGGCGGTGATGGTGGTGCTGACCCCCCTCACCCTGAAGAGCACCCGGTCCATGCTCCAGCTCCAGGCCCTCCAGCCCGAGCTGAAGAAGCTGCAGGCGCAGTACAAGGACGACCGGCAGAAGCTCAACGAGGAGATGATGAAGTTCTATGCCGAGCACAAGATCAACCCGCTCGGTGGGTGCCTCCCGATGCTCCTCCAGCTCCCGGTCTTCTTCATCCTCTACAACGTCGTCCGCGGCCTGACCACCCGCACGTCGGTGCTCGACGCCGTGGCCCAGGGCGATCCCGGCGCGGCCGGCACCTTCGACCCGAAGTACCTGGACAGCGCCACCCCCCTCTACCGGGCCCTGCACGAGTCGACCGAGATGCTGTCGTTCGGCGTCGACCTCTCCCGGACCGCGACGCAGGCCATCAGCGACGGGTTGGCGACGGGCTGGCCCTACCTGGTCCTGGTCATCCTCACGGCGGGGACGAGCTATGTCCAACAGGCCCAGATCCAGCGCCGCGCCACCGGCCCCGTGAACCCGCAGATGCAGATGATCACCAAGATCCTCCCGATCTTCTTCGTGTTCATCTCGTTGACCATCCCGGCCGCGGTGGTCATCTACTTCGTGATCTCGGGTCTGTACCGGATCGCCCAGCAACAACTCATCACCCACAGCATCTACAAGCCCCACAACGCCCAGCTGGCGGCATCCGGCGAACCGATCACCACCACCGCGGTGGAGGAGGACGCGTCGCCGTCGGCGAAGCCGGCCAAGGCGGCCCAGGCGGTCTCGGCGAAGCCGGCCAACGGGGCGCCTCGCAGCTCCGCCGGCGGCCGGAGCCAGCCGAGCGCGCCGACCCGCCGTCCCGCGGCGGCCGCTGCGCCCGGCGCGGCACGGGGCGGGCTCCTGGGCCGGCTTCGGACCGGCGGCCAGGTCGCCGCCACCCCGGCCACCGAGACACCGAACGCGCGTTCGTCCAACGGCGCCGCGCCCCCGATGCGTGCCTCCGGGCGGGTCACCCCGCCCGGTAGCCGATCGGCCCCCAACCGACCGACCAAGAAGAAGAAGCGGAAGTAGCGACATGGAATGGGTAGAGATCATCGCTCCCACCCTCGACGAGGCCCGAGACGAGGCCCTTGATCAGCTGGGTGTCGACGACCAGGACGCCGAGATCGAGGTGCTCGAGGAACCGCGGGCCGGGCTCTTCGGCCGTGTGCGGGGCCAGGCCCGGGTTCGAGCGCGCGTGGCGCCGACCCGACCCCGACCCAAGGCTGAACGTCGCGATCGGCGCAAGAAGAAGCCCGAGGAGGGTGCGCCGGAGGCCGGGGCACCGGGCGGTGCGGTGGCGGTCGACGCCGAGCCGGTCGCCGACGACGCGACGGGCGGTGGGCGCACGGTCGCCACTGCCGAGGACGCCGCTTCGCCGGCCCCTCGCCGCCGCCCCGACCGACGTGGCGCCGGGCGCCCCGAACGGCACCCTGACCGACGTGACGACGACACCAACGGAGGCACCCCGGTGCAGGACCTGACCATCGACCAGCAAGCTGAGGTGGTCGCCACCTTCTTGACCGGCTTGACGGAACGCTTCGGCGTCCCGGCCGCCACCGAGACCGTCGCCATCGAGGAGGGCGTGGTCGAGATCGCCGTGCAAGGGTCGGCCACCGAGCTGGGGCTACTGATCGGGCCCAAGG
Organism: Acidimicrobiales bacterium; assembly: GCA_037724305.1. GTDB lineage: Bacteria > Actinomycetota > Acidimicrobiia > Acidimicrobiales > JACDCH01 > JBBJOU01. The sequence goes on along the minus strand of JBBJOU010000024.1, from coordinate 312 downwards.
GCGCGACCCTGCAGGCCGTGCAGGAACTGGCGCGCACGGTGGTCCAGCGCCAGGGGGGCGGCACGCAGGAGGGCCGGGTGCGCATCGACATCGCCGGCTACCGCCAGCGGCGTCGAGAGGCGCTCGAGCGCTTCACCCAGCAGGTCGCCGAGCAGGTCCTGGCCAGCGGCGAGAGCAAGGCGTTGGAGGCGATGCATCCCGCCGATCGCAAGGTCGTGCACGATACCGCCAACACCATCGCCGGCGTGCACACCATCTCCGAGGGTGAGGAGCCTCGGCGCCGGGTCGTCATCCTTCCTGACGCCGACTAGG
>JBBJOU010000023.1:0-13373 GCA_037724305.1 Acidimicrobiales bacterium | reverse complement strand
CCTCGGCGCCGCCATGTGGGTGGGCTTCAACACCATCTGGGACGACGCCGAGCAGGACATCAGTGAGCAGGTCGACCGCATCGGCGACGACGCGCCCGCCCCGGCTCCCGTCGATGACGGCGAGTAGCCCACCCGCACCCCCGGCCCGCCCCCCGCCCCGCCGTCCCGCCGAGCGCGGCGCCGGCCTCATCTCCAGCATCGGCGGCCTGCTGGTGTTCCTCGTCCTGCTCACCGTCGCCACCCATCTGCTGGTCGGTCTCTACGCCCGCTCGGAGGTCACCGATGCTGCGTACGAGGCCGCCCGCCGCGTGGCGGTGTCCGGCGCCCCCCGTGACGAGATCGCGTTCGCCCAGGCGGCGGCTACCCGACGGATGGGCGACGTCGGGAACGACGCCGTCTTCGACTGGACGATCACCGCGGAGGTCATCCAGTTGCGGGTGCAGGCCGCCGCGCCGTCGCTCCTGTTGCCGATCGTCAGTGACGGGCTCGGCGTGGAACGGATCGACCGCATCGTCACCGTGCGCATCGAGGAGCCGGTCGGTTGACCAGCGCCCGGACGACCCTGGCCCGCTGGCACCGGGACGAGCGGGGCCAACTCGGCGGCGGCGAGGTCATACCCCTCGGGCTGCTGATCCTCGTCGTCGGGTCGCTGCTCGTCGCCAACGCATGGGCGGTGATCGACGCCAAGAGCGCGGTGACCACGGCAGCCCGGGAGGCAGCGCGGTCCTACGTGGAATCCACGTCGCCGGCGACCGCCGCCGGCGACGCCGAGCGGGCCGCGCGTGAGGCGATCATGGCGCTCGGGCTCGACCCCCGACGACTCGGACCGATGGACCTCGAGGTTCCGGTCTTCGAGCGTTGCGAGCGCGTCACCATCCGTCTGACCTACGAGGTCCCGGCGATCCCGCTGCCCTGGACCGAAGGCCTCGGCGACGGCCTCGATGTCACGGCTTCCCACAGCGAGGTCATCGACCCGCTCCGCAACAACGTACCGGGATCGGCCGGATGCATCGGCTGAGTCGCGAACGGGGCTCGGCGCTCATGCTGATGCCGGCCGCGGTGCTCATCCTCATCGTGCTGGCATCGATCGCCGTCGACTTCACCATCGTGCGCCTCGGGGGACGGGAACTGACCGCCCTCGCCGACGCCGCCGGCAACGACGCCGCCACCCTCGCCCTCGCCCGCGCCGGCTTCGACGAAGGCACCGTCATCCTCGACGAACGTCGAGCCCGGGAGGTCGTCGCCGCCACCGTGGCGGCCACGGCGTCGCCCGTCGACGACATCGTCGTGGTCGACGTGTCGGCAACCGACATCGACGGCGCACCCGGGGTATCCGTCACCCTGACGGGCACCGTCGACTACGTGTTCGCCACCGCCCTCCCCGGCGCCCCCACCAGCCAACACATCGAGGTCACCGCCGTGGTACGGGTGGCGCAGGTCGACCCATAAGAGTGATGCGCCACGCGCCGGCCCCGACGACGAACGCACCGACGTCGCCGTCGTCGTCATCGCCAGCCTGCGCACGGTCGAACCGGTCGCCAGCCGGGTCCGGGACGTCGTCGCCGTCGAAGCGGTCGGCACCGGCTGCGGGCGTCGCCGCCGGACCTGTCGCCGAGCGACGACAGGTCGGTCAACTGGCGTCCCGGACGGGCACGGCCCGGGGAGCGTCGAGCTGGTAGCGGCCCTCGCGGGCCCAGCGGCGGATGCGGAGGAGGTCGCGCACGAGGCGGGCGGCGTCGCGCACGACATGCACGGTGGAGCGCTCGCTGTTGGCGACCCGGACGGGGACCTCGGAGACCGACAGGCCGTTGCGCTCGGCCAGCACGAACAGCTCGACGTCGAAGGCGAAGCCGTCGATGCGGGCCTTGGCGAAGAGCGACCGGGCGGCGTCGGAGCGGAACGCCTTCAACCCGCACTGGGTGTCGCGGTAGGCGCCCAACAGCACGGTGTGGGTGAGCCAGTTGATGACCCGGCCGCCCAGCTCGCGCAGGCGCCGCGCCCGCACCAGCACCGCGGTCTGGTCGTGGCGGCGGGAGCCGACCACGAGGTCCCAGCCTCGCTCGACCTCGTGGAGGAGCCCGACCAGCTGGTCGGGGGCGTAGGCGAGGTCGGCGTCGGTGAAGGCGATCGTGCGGCCGCGCGCCACCAGCGAGCCGGCCCGGACAGCGGCGCCCTTGCCCTGGTTCTGCTCGAGCACCACCACGCGGTCGGCGCCGGCGGCGGTGGCCGCCGCCGCGGTGGCGTCGGCCGACCCGTCGTCGACCACCACGATCTCCACCCCGCCCTCGACGCCGGCCAGCGCCTCCCGCACGGTCTCCACCGCCGAGCCGATGCGGGCGGCCTCCTCGTACGCCGGCAGCACCACCGAGAGGCGGACGTCGCCCGGGGGGGCGGGCCGGTCCGGGAGCAGGACGTGACCTTCACGGACGATGCGGAACAGCACCCGCCGGTGCAGGACCCAGCGCACACCGCCGGCCACCGCCACCGCCGGCACCTTGGCGGCGAGGCCGACCCGCCACCACGCCGCCGGGCCCGGTCGCCGGGCGCCGCCGCCGAGGGCGGCGAGTGCGGCGGTGGTGGCGACGTCCACCGCACCGGCCACCACCGCCGAGGCGGTGAAGGCCTCGTGCTGGGCCAGCCAGCGCCGGTAGGGGTCGTGGCGGAAGGTCACCGCCCGGTGGAGGCGGTGCGACACCACGGTCGCCACCAGCAGGGCGGGGAGGTCGGCGACCATGGCCCGGCGGGCGCCGCCCCGGCCCCGCCAGGCGACGGCGAACAGCCCGACGTCGACGGCGGTGACGGCCGAGCCGACCACCGCGAAGCGGGCGAGCGCCCGGGGCATCAGGCGGGCGGGACGGGTCCGCCCGACCGGCGGCGGGCGGCGTCACCGTCTGCTTCGCCGGCGGCGGGGGTGTCACCGGGGACATGGCCGGCGGGAGGCCCGGAGGCCTGGTCGCGGCCGTGGCCCGTGCCGTGACTGGTCTCGTCGCCCGAGACGGAGCCGGCCTGATCGTGGGCGGCGTCCCCCGCGGCGCCCGGGACGTCGGACCCCCCCACGCCCGCGGCTCGTCGCCGCCGCCCGACCCGGGGCCGGCGTCGCCGGTGACGTCGGACCCCACGACGCCGGCGGCCCGCGCCGCGCCGGGGGGGCGCCAGCGGTCGTCGAGGGCACCGTCGCCGCTGCCCGACCATGACGCCGGCACCGGGGGGCCGTGGAACGGGCGATCACCGCCGTAGGGGTCGGGGCCCCAGCCCGGGCTCCCGCCGCGGTCGTCGGCCGGCGGGTCGTCGTCCCGGCCCCGCTTGGCGACGGCGCCGGCCAGGTCGACGGTCTCGTAGCCGAGGGGGGAGAGCCGGGTGCGCCGGCGGGCGAGCACCACGACGCCGGCGAGGCCGAGCGCGGTGAGGGCGTAGGAGCCGTACTCCACCGGGGTCTGGCCGTAGGTCAGCTCGACGGTGGTCTCCGTCGGCACCACCACCATGAGGTTGGGCGCCACCCGGAACGGCCCCTCGGCGCCGGAGACCTGCCAGTTGGGGAAGTACGACGCCTTGACCAGCACCGGCACGCCGATCTCGGTGACCTCGAAGCGGATGGCGTCGTCGGTGGCCACGATGGCCGACACCTCTGTCTCGCCCACCGGCTCGGCCTCCGGCGTCTCGCACACGTCGAGGCCGATGAAGCGTTCGCTCTCCTCGACCGGTGCGGCGGCGTCGTCGTCGGCTCCCTCGGCGCCGGCCGCCGGCGCCTCACACACCGCGGTGCGGGCCCACGAGTCGGGCCCGTCGCTGGCGTAGAGGACGTCCCAGCGGTCGGTCTCGGTGAAGAACTTGGTGGCCGGGCCGAGCCAGTCCCGGCCGTCACTGACGCCGGTCAGCACGGTCGGCTCGTTCTCGAGCGGGGTGACGAGCTCGCTGTCGGCCACCTCGTAGACGTGCCACGGCCCGGAGACTGCCAGCTCGGTGAGGTCGGCCTCGGTGGCGGCGGCGGCGATCGCATCGGCGGTCTGGGCCAGGTAGTACCGCACCCCCTGGAGCTGGAGCTGCTCGACGCCGAGGGCGATGTCGAAGCCGCCGTAGGGCAGGTCGCGCTGCGCACACGAGCAGTCGGTCGACAGCGCCCGCTGGTTGAGGAAGTGGTACGGCGTCGTCGCCGACGCCTCGAAGAACAGTCCCTCCATCGAGCCGATGCACCCGTCGGTGAAGAACGGCAGGAGCATGGGGGCCATCGGCGTGCCGTACGTCCCGAGCCGCTCGCTGTCGTACTCCCACATGGCGCGCCCGCAGCCACTCTCGTCGCCGACGGCGTCCATGGTGGTGATGAGGTCGTGGTACTCCGGGTAGGCGTCCTTGCGCTCGTAGCCGGTGTAGTTCCAGCGGGCCCAGTCGCGCACCACGTTGCGGTCGGCGCTGGCCACCTCGAGGCCCAGCCACCGCTCGGTGCCGTCGGCCTCGGTGTCGCCGAGCTCCACCAACTCGTTGCCGCGGAGCGAGACGGACTCGGGGAGCACGCCCAGCGGCAACCCGACCAGGACCAGGGTGGCGGCCAAGGCGGCCCCGGGCGTGGCCAGCGAGACCCCGTGCACCGGACGTTCAGGGTGGCGGGCCACGAGGGCGGCGATGGCCCGGCCCACCTCGGCCACGGCGATGCCGGCGAGCAACAGCACGCACAGCCACACGAAGGGCAGGAGGCGGGCGTTCCACAGCCGGCCGGTGGGGGCGACCACCACCGCGAGGACGAGGGTGGCGCCGAGGGCGCCGAGGAACAGCCCGGCCCGGCTGCGCAGCAGGATCGAGACGACGATGCCAAGCCCGCCGAGGGCGATGGCCCATATCAGGCCGTCGGGCAGCAGGACGTCGCGCCAGGTGTTGCCCGGCGTCGGGATCTTCTCCCAGCCCATGTCGTTCAGGAACTCCCGGCGGGCCACGAACGGCCCGGTCCAGAAGGCGGTGAGGAGGAGCGCCACCGGCAGGGTGGGGAGGAGCCACACCAGCCGGGCGCGGTGACGGGGAGCGCCGGCGGCCCAGGCCACGTAGCCCGCCAGGGCCACCACCAGGACCGACACGAGGGAGCCGACGCCGGCCGGCAGGGCGGCGACGTCGGGGCCGGGCACGTCGAGGGCGAGGACGACGACGGCGGCGGCGCCCGTGACCGCCACGATGGCGCCGACCCGCAGGGCCTGGACCCAGCGGGCGTCGGTGCCCTTCGGCTCCTCGCCCGGGCTCACCAGGAAGGCGATCACGGTGGCGGCGGCGGCGAAGATCGCCGGGATGATGTGGCAGAGGGCGACCAGCGCCAGCAGGCCGGCGCACAGCGCCCGGTGGCGACCGGTGCGCAGGCCCCGCAGCAGGAAGCCGAGGTAGAGGACGGCCACGGCCAGGCTGAGCGAGAACGAGAACTCACCGGCCAGGGTGGAGGCGACGTTGCCGCCGATGATGTTGCCGGTGCCGTTGGTGAGCGGCTCCCGGTTGAAGAGGAAGGGGACGCTCGCCACCGCCAGCAGCACGGGGGCGGGGAACGGGAGGTCGGCCAGGCGGCCGAAGACGTAGCAGCACACCGGCAGGGCGACCAGGCCGAGCACGGTGACCCACTTGAAGGCCACGCCGTAGGGCAGGCCGACGCCGAGCAGCAGCACGAGCGGGGCGATCACGGCGGCGACGCGTCGCCAGCGGTGCGTCCGGTGGCCGACGGCGACGCCGACGAGGGCGAGGCCGACGGCGAGGGGAGCCAGCGCCGCCCAGCCCTGGGCGCCGGCGTTCACGGCGACGATGAGCAGGGCGGGGACGACCATGTAGAACTGGTAGGCGGGGAAGCCGGCGTACCAGTCAGGCGACCAGCCGGTCAGGCGCCCTTCGGGGAGGAGGCTGTCGCGCAGGTAGGCGGGGCCCCACACGTGGGCGCCCATGTCGCCGCCGGCCGGCGTGGTGTCGGCCACCAGCAACGACGGGGCCATCTGCACCAGGATGAAGACCACGCAGGCGGCGATGACCGCGGGTTGGAGCAGGGCGGCGGCGAGGTCGACGCCGCGGCGGGCGACCAGCCAGCGGTAGAGGCGCACGACGGGCGCGACGTCGCGGTCGGGCCCGCCGCCGACGATGGCGGGGTCGGCGGTGGCGCGTTCGTGCATCCGCCGGGATCGTGCCACGGCAGCCCTACCGGGCGACGGTCGCCCCTGGATCCTTCACAAGTTCAGGGTGCCGTCGAAGGTCGGGCTCAGCACCAGGAGCTGGACGACGGTCCAGGCGTTGAAGCCGACGTGGAGCAGGATCGACGGTCCCAGACGACCGGTCCGCAGGGCCAGCACGCCGGCGACGCCGCCGAAGACCAACAAGGCGGGGAGTTGGATGCCCTGGAAGTGGGTCAGGCCGAACAGCACGGTGGAGCCGATGAGGGCCCAACCGGCGCCGAGGCGGCGTTCGATGCTCCGCAGGACGAGGCCGCGGAAGAAGACCTCCTCGGCGACCGGCGCCCCCACGGCGATGAGCAAGGTGAACAGCACGACCTTCGCCGGGGTGTCGGCGAAGGCGCCGGTGAGGTCACGGGCGGCACCGGAGACGTCGTCGTCACCGAGGGAGGTGAACCGGAAGATGGGCACGTAGAGCAGGGGGACGAGCACCGCCTGGAGCGCCACCCCGAGGGCGAGCGGCCACCCCAGGTCGGCCCGCCGGAACGACAGCCCGAGGTCACGCCGGGCACCACCGCCCTTGACCCGGGTGGCGAGGAGGGGGACGACGAAGAAGCCGAGCCACAACCCGCACTGGGCCAGGGCGAAGCCCCACAGCGGGAGGTCGGCGACCTCGACGTCCTCCGACGGCGTCGACTCGATGGCGACCACGACGGCGAAGGCGAGCGTGCTCGCCACCTGGGCCAGGGCGAAGCCCATGAGTGCGTCGCCGAACCCCCAGCGGGGCACGACCTCGGCGTCGGAGTCGGAGTCGGTGGTGGAGGGCTCAGCCACGAGGGGCGAGCCTAGGAGCGCCGTCCTAGGAGACGAGGCGGTCGGCGTGGAAGCCGACGGGGCGCACGACGCGTCGGTCGACGAGCTGCCAGCCGCGGGGGACCGAGGTCACCTGGGCGTGCTCGGCGCAGAGGTCGTGGGTCATGGGGTGAGCCTCGCCGGCCAGCGACTCGAGCCACACGGTGCCACCGCGGTAGTCGTAGCTGAGGGTGGCGGTCGCAGGGCGGGCGCAGCCGGGGCGGGCGCAAGTCCGGGTCACGACGGGCACCGTACCCGAGCGCCGTCCGGGCGTGGCGGATGGTCACCGGTGCGCCCGTCAGCGGGCGCCAGCACCCCACCACGCGGGATGAGGCGCGGCGCGCCGCCGCGAACGGCCCCCTCCTGCGTAGCATGGGCGCCCATATGAGCCCTCAGACCCCTCCGCCCACGCCGGGCTCACCCCGACCGGGCCAGGGACCGGGCCGCACCGGTGGTAGCCGCCCCACGTCCGGGCTGCCCAAGTGGTCGCTCTGGGTCCTCGCCGGCGTCGTCATCGCCTCGATCCTGGTATCCAGCCTCTTCTCGGGCGAGACCGGCGACGAGATCGCCTACTCGGAGTTCCTCAGCCGCGTCGAGGCGGGCGAGGTCGACGAGGTCGACTACAACAACACCAACGGCAGCATCACCGGCACCCTGGCCAACGGCACCGAGTTCTCGTCCAACGGCCCGCTGAACCCCTCGGACGAGGATCGTCAGTTGTTCGACGAGAACGACGTCGTCGTCAACTTCGCCACGCCGGGCGAGAGCATCATCGGCAGCCTCATCGTCTTCGCCCTGCCCATCGCCCTGCTCATCGGGTTCTTCATCTTCATGAACCGCCGGGCGCAGTCGCAGATGGGCGGCGTCATGTCCATCGGGCGGAGCAAGGCCAAGACCTACTCCTCCGAGCGTCCGGGCACGACCTTCGCCGACGTCGCCGGCTACGAGGGCGTGAAGCGCGAGGTCACCGAGGTCATCGACTTCCTCAAGATGCCCGAGAAGTTCGGCGAGATCGGCGCCCGCATCCCCAAGGGCGTGATCCTGGTCGGCCCCCCCGGCACCGGCAAGACCCTCATCGCCCGGGCCGTCGCCGGCGAGGCCGGCGTGCCGTTCCTCTCGGTGTCGGGTTCGGACTTCATGGAGATGTTCGTCGGCGTCGGCGCCAGCCGCGTGCGCGACCTGTTCCAGACCGCCCGCAAGATGGGCAAGGCCATCATCTTCGTCGACGAGATCGACTCGATCGGGCGCAAGCGCGGCGCCGGCCTGGGTGGCGGCCACGACGAGCGCGAGCAGACCCTCAACCAGATGCTCTCGGAGATGGACGGCTTCGAGACGTCCGAGGGCATCGTCATGATCGCCGCCACCAACCGGCCCGACGTCCTCGACCCGGCGCTGCTGCGCCCGGGCCGCTTCGACCGCCAGGTGGTGGTCCCCCTCCCCGAGCTCGACGAGCGCATCGAGATCCTCAAGGTCCACACCAAGCACAAGAAGATCGGTCCTGACGTCGACCTCGCCGTCGTCGCCCGGGGCACGCCGGGCATGTCCGGCGCCGACCTGTCCAACCTGGTCAACGAGGCCGCCCTGTTCGCGGTGCGGGCCGGCGACGACCAGGTCGAGGCCCACCACTTCGAGCTCGCCCGCGACCGGGTCCTCATGGGCCAACGCCGCGAGTCGATGGCCCTCTCCGACGCCGAGAAGGAGGTCATCGCCTACCACGAGGGCGGCCACGCCGTGTGCGCCGTCGTGCTCGAGCACGCCGACCCCCTGCACAAGGTGTCGATCATCCCGACCGGGATGGCCCTGGGCGTCACCCAGCAGCTCCCGATCGAGGACCGCCACATCTACAAGCAGGACTACATCGAGGACATGCTCGTCGTCCGCATGGGCGGCCGGGTGGCCGAGAAGGTGGTGTTCGGCCACACCTCGACCGGCGCCAACGACGACCTCGTCCGCAACACCGAGCTGGCCCGCAAGATGGTGCGCGAGTGGGGCATGAGCAGCCGCATCGGCCCCATGGCGTGGGGCTCCCAGGGCCAGGTGTTCCTCGGCGAGGACCTCATGAGCACCCGCGACTACTCCGACGACACCGCCCGGGTCATCGACCAGGAGGTCGAGGAGATCCTGCGGGCCCAGGAGGAGCGCTGCCATGTGACGCTCGAGGCCAACCGGGCCGGTCTCGACCTCGTCGCCCGGGCGTTGCTCGAGCGGGAGTCGATCGACGGCTCCGAGGTGGTCCGCCTCATCGGGCTCGGCCAGGAGGGCAAGACGCCCGACGAGGTGTTCGCCACCCCCGACCCCAGCGGCGCCACCGCCGTCCACGACACCGTGGTGACCGACGCCACGCCGGCCGACGAGGTGAGTGTCGACGACGTCCCCGCCCGCGCCAGCGGCGCCAACCTGGTGACACCGGCGGGGCGCAAGCACCGCACCCGTCCCCTCACCGGCTAGGGCGCCGGAGGGTCGGCGGCGCGGGCGTCGGCGACGGCCGCCCACAGGTCGGTGGCGGTCGGCGGGCCGACGAAGCTGGCCCGCACCTCGCCCTCGGCGTCGACGACCAGCACGGTCGGCACGGCCTCGATGCCGTAGCGACGGTGGAGGTCACCGCCGGTCTGCCACGCCACGTCGGCCACCGCCACCGCATCGCTGGCCAGGGGCTCGACCTTGGACCACGTCCCCCGGCACGACTCGCACCCCTTCGAGCTGAACAGCACCACCAGCCACGGCGCGTCGGGGCGGGTGAAGTCGGCCCGTCGCACGCCGGCGGGCACCGTCCCCGCCCCACCGGTGGGCGCAGGGGCGGCCCGGGCCGCGGTCCAGCGTTGGAGGACGGCGGCGGCCACCACCGCCACCGCCACCAGGGCGAGGGCGAGCAGCAGGCGCTCAGCCGTGGTCGTCCCCGAAAGCCAACGCCGCGATCAGGTCCATCCGCTCGACCTCGGCCACCGGCTTGGTCAGGCGGATCAGGAACGGCTCCTCGCCCTCGGGTGCGACGTCGACAATGGTCTCGACCGGTGCGCACCCCGGCTTGGTGCAGGCCCGCTCGCTGACGGTCACGACGGAGGTGTCGGCGAGGTGCAGGTCCTCGCGCACCCACCGCTCGAGGTCGGCCGATCCCGGCTCGGGGGCACTTCCGTTCATCCACCACTCCTCGTGCGTCAACCGGCCTTGGTCGGAGCCATTCCTCGTGCTCCCACCCGGGGGACGACGCTACCAACCGTCCGTGCCCCATCGACGGTGCGGCGCGGCGTCGCCCCGTTCGCGACGATCGACCCCGATGCCCACTCCTCCCCCACCGAGCCGCCTCCCGGGCGTGATCTTCGACGTCGACGGCACCCTGGTCGACAGCGAGCAGGAAGGCCACCGGGTCGCCTTCAACCATGCGTTCGCCGCGGCCGGCCTGCCCGACCGCTGGGACCGGGCCACCTACCACGAGCTGCTGGCGACGACCGGCGGGAAACGCCGGATCCAGAGGTGGTTCGCCGATCCACGTTCGTCGCAGCACCAGCGCGGCGAGGCCGGGGTCGAGCTCGCCGGCGAGCTGCACGAAGAGAAGACGGCACGGTTCCGGGCCATGGCCGCAGCCGGCGAGATCCCCGCCCGGCCCGGCGTCAGCCGGCTCCTCGACGAGCTCAGAGCCGCCCGGATCACGGTGGGCGTCGCCACCACCGGTAGCCGGTCGTGGGTGGAGCCGCTCCTCGAGCGGCGCTTCGGCCTCGACCGCTTCGCCTGCGTCGTGACCGGTGACGACGTCGCCGAGCAGAAGCCCGCACCCGACTGCTACCGGCTGGCCCTCCGCCTCCTCGACCTGGACCCGTCGGACGCGGTGGCCGTCGAGGACTCGGGGCCGGGGATCCGAGCGGCGGTCGGGGCCGGTCTGGCCTGCGTCGTGGTCGCCAACGACGAGACGGACCCCGCCGCCTACCGCGACGTCCCCCTCGTCGTCACCGGCTTCGGTGAGGAGACGGCGCCGATGACGGTGGTACGCGACGACTTCGCGGCCGTGGACGCGACGATGCTGACCGGCGCCACGCTGGCCCGGTTCCACGCCGCCGCGGTCAGGGCGGCGCGGGAACCGTCGAGCTGAGGCGCAGCAGCCCGTGGTCGCGAGTCACCAGCAGGGTGTGCAGGGCCAGGCCGTCGTCGACCCGCTGCGGCCCCTTGAGCGCCGGTGAGGCGGTGACGGCCGTGGCGGCGAACAGCGCATCGTCGCTGTCGACGAGGTCGTTGACGTCGAACCGGCAGTCGGCCTCGCCGGCCGCCTCCACCCGGGCGCGTTCCTCGTCGCTCTGCGGCGCCATGCGGCCCTGCATGTCCCCGCCCAGCAGGCGCACCGCACAGGCGGTGATGACCGCCTCGGGGGCGCCGCCGATGCCGACAGCCAGGTCGACGCCACCATCGGGGACGAGGGCCCCGAGGCCGGCCATCACGTCGCCGTCGGTGATCTCGTGCACCGACGCCCCGGACGCGCGGATCCGCTCGATCAGCTCGACGTGGCGGGGCTTGCGCATCACGATGACCCGTAACCGCTCCACCGGCTTGCCGAGCGCCGCCGCCACGCTGGCGATGTTGTCCTCGACGGGGGCGTCGATGTCGACGTGGCCCTTGGCCCCGGCCCCCACCACGATCTTGTCCATGTAGAAGCCGGCCAGCGCCCGCAACCGCCCCCGGGGCGCCGCCGAGATGACCGTGATCGCCCCGGGACCGCCAGAGGCGCACAGGTTGGTGCCCTCGAGCGGGTCGATGGCGAGATCGAACAGCGGCTCGGCCTCGTCACCGACGATCTCGCCCTCGAAGAGCATCGGGGCGTCGTCCTTCTCGCCCTCGCCGATCACCACGATGCCACCGCCGGGCAGGTGGGCGAGCGCCGCCCGCATCGCCTCCACGGCGGCGTGGTCGGCGGCGATCTTGTCGCCGCGCCCCACCCAGGGGAAGCAAGCGGCGGCGGCGGCGGTGCAGGCGTCGACCAGCGAGAGGGCGGCGATGTTGGTCAGGCTCGTCCCGTCCGGCACCTGCTGCGAGCGCTCTGGTGACGTGGTCGATCCCTGGGCCATCGACGCACGGTACGGGAGGCCGAGCTCGGCGCGCATCCCCCCGCGGTGGGAACGTCGGTGGGGGACTCACCGTCGGCGCCACCCCCGAGGGGGAGGCACCGCCCGCCCGCGCGCGCCATGATGGAGGGCATGACTGATATCGATCTTCGCGCCACCGCGGCGGCCATGGTCCGGCCCGGCACCGGCATCCTCGCCGCCGACGAGAGCACCGGCACCTGCAACGGTCGCCTGGAGAAGTTGGGCGTCGATCCCACCGAGGAGTCCCGGCGGGCCTACCGCGAGCTGCTGCTCGGCGCCGACGGGCTCGCCGAGCACGTCAGCGGCGTGATCCTCTTCGACGAGACGATCCGCCAGGCCACCGCCGACGGCACCTCGTTCCCCGACCTGCTCACCGCCCAGGGCATCCTCCCGGGGATCAAGGTCGACACCGGCGCCAAGCCCCTCGCCGGGGCTTCCGGCGAGACGGTCACCGAGGGCCTCGACGGCCTGCGCGAGCGCATCACCGAGTACGTCGGCATGGGCGCCAAGTTCGCCAAGTGGCGGGCCGTGATCAACATCGGCGACGGGCTGCCCAGCCGCGGCGCCATCGTGGCCAACGCCCACGCCCTCGCCCGCTACGCCGCCCTCTGCCAGGAAGGCGGCCTGGTGCCGATCGTCGAGCCCGAGGTGCTGATGGAGGGCGACCACGACATCGACCGCTGCCGCGAGGTCACCGACGACGCCCTGGTCGAGGTGTTCGCCCAGCTCCGCCTGGCCAAGGTCGACTTGGCGGCGATCGTGCTCAAGCCCTCGATGGTGCTGCCCGGCAAGGCCGGCCCGTCCGCCGACGCCGCCACCGTCGCCGCCGCCACCGTCGACTGCCTGAAGCAGAACGTGCCCGCCGCCGTGGCCGGCATCGCCTTCCTCTCGGGTGGGCAGGGCCCGGCGGCGGCCACCGAGCACCTGGCCACCATGGTCGGCCTCGGTCCCCTCCCCTGGCCGCTCACCTTCTCCTACGGCCGGGCCATCCAGGACGACGTCCTCGCGTCGTGGGCCGCCGACCACGACCTCGCCGCCGCCCGCGCCATCCTGCTCGAGCGGGCCGCCGCCAACGGCGACGCCTCCCAGGGCAAGCTGCCCGCGGCGGCGTAGCTCGCCGGAGTCATGCGGTTCCGCCCGGGCGAGGGTGCCCCGTACGGGGTCCCGAGCGCCCGGTGGTATGGTCCCGCCTCGCTGCCTGACGGACGGCAGTTGCTCACGAGAGGCGGACGAACGTGGACCGATCGATCTGGAGGCGCGCCCTCGGCGCGCTCATCGTGCTGACGGCGGTGGGGGCGTCGACCCTCGTCGCCCCCCCTGGGGCGGCGGC
>JBBJOU010000022.1:0-13490 GCA_037724305.1 Acidimicrobiales bacterium | reverse complement strand
CAGCGCCACCGGGTAGCCGCGCCGCCATGCCCACCGATCCCGCCACCCCGCCCGACGCCAGGCCACCCACCGACACCGAGGCAGACGCCGCCCGGGCGGTCGCTGCCGATGCGGTGACCGAGCACCACGACGACCAGACCGCCCGGGAGGCCATCGAGCTCGACCTCAAGGACGCCGGGCTGTCGGAGGCCGGTACCGACGTGGACACCGACGACCACCCCGCCTGACGGGGCCGGCCCCTGGACCGACCCCGTCAGCGCACCGGCGCGGGCGGTGCTGCTACTCCTCGAACTCGAAGGCGAGGGCGGCGTCGGACTCGATGTCGACCTCGACGGCCTCGAGACCGGTGGGTGCCGCCGGGTTGACCCGGAAGATGGTGGACGTGCGCGGCGGGTTGCGGTCCTCGGGCGGTCCCCACTCGTAGTCACCCGAGAGGCCGTCGTACTCGAAGACCTCGATGCCGTTCATGGCCTCGATGATCCCCTCGTGCGACAGGTCACCGTTGGCCACGGCGGCCTCCAGCACCTGGGTCACCGCCACCGCTTGGAGGTAGCCGAAGTTGAAGTACGTGTCGGGGGGCTGCTCGGAGTAGGTCTCCTGGATGCGGATCAGCTCGGCCATCCCGGGCACCGACTCGTCGCCGTAGTCGGGGCCCTCCGAGGCCAACAGGAAATTCTCCTCCAGGTACGGGGCCAGTGGCGACAGGGCCAGCAGGCCGATCCAGGACGGCGACTGACCGATCCACTGCGGAGCGAAGCCCACCTCGGCGGCCTTGCCCAGGGCGGCGCCGGTGTCGGCCGGCGTCGACACGAGGAGCACCATCTCGCAGCCGGCGCCTTCGAGCTGGCTGATCTGAGTGGTGAAGTCGGGGTTGCCTGTTGGGAAGGTGACGGCGGGGCCGAGCTCGATGTCAAGCTCCTCGGCGGCGAAGTCGAGGCCCTCCTGGCCGGCCTCGCCGTAGGGGTCGTCCTGGATCAGCGAGCAGATCACGTCGCCCTCGCCACCGCCGTCGGTCACCCAGTAGTCGAGGGCGTTGATGGCCTGGATCTGGTAGGGCCCGCCGACGGGGAGCAGGCTCTGCTCGCGCACCCAGAACGAATCCAGCGAGGCGGGGGCGGCGACGACGCCGTCGGTCGTGAGCTGGCCCACGAGCGCGTTGACGATGGGGGTGCCCAGGATCTGGGCGTACATGACCACGTCGTCCTTGGTGGCGTTGTACTCCTGCACCGCGGTGGGTTCGGCATAGGCGGTGTCACGGACGACCAGCTCGATGGGGTACTGCCCGGCGATGCCCCCCAGCTCCTCGTTGACGTAGTCGAAGTACGCCTGGTTGCCGGCGGTGAGGGGGTTGCCGATGACGGCCACCCGTCCGCTGGTCGGCGTGAGGGCACCCAGGCGGATGGTGGTGCCGTCAAAGCCGGCCACCGGTTCGAGCTCGCCGCCGCCCTCGCCGCCGCCCTCCCCCCCGGCCGTCGTGGCGGTGTCGCCGCCGTCGTCGGTCGCCGCCTCGTCGTCGGCGTCACGCCCGCCGCAGGCGCCGGCGACGAGCGTCAGCCCGGCGCCCACGGCGATCGTTCGAAGCCATCCCTTGGTCATCACTGGTGGTTCTCCCTGGTAGGTAGCTGGATGTGCCGGACCGCACCGCTCCGTCCTCGGGCGAGGATCAGTACGAGAACGGCCAGGACGTGAAGTAGGCCTTGAGGCGCAGCCAGAGCGCGGCGAGCCCCCTCGGTTCGACGAGGAGGAAGCCGACGATGAGCAGGCCGAACACGATGCCGTTGAACTCGCCCGAGCTCACGACGCCGCTGTCGCCGGCCGAGGCGATGATGATCGGGTCGAGCAGGGCGAGGTCGTTGTTCTCGCGGATGAACGTGTCGCCGTACTCGACGAGCACCGCGCCGAGGATCGAGCCGAACACGGTGCCGACGCCGCCGACGATGATCATGGCGACGAAGGTGATCGACAGGAACAACCCGACCGAGCCGCCGAACTCATCCGCGTTGACGAACCCCTGCAGGATGCCGTAGAGCGCGCCGGCCAGCGCCGCCATGGCCCCCGCCACGGCGAACGCCCCGACCTTGTAGCGGGCCAGCTGCACGCCGATCACCTCCGCTGACAGGTCGCGGTCGCGCACGGCCTGCATGGCCCGACCCGGCCGGGTCCTGGTGATGTTCTTGGCCACGAGCGCGGTGAGCGCCACCAGCGCCCACACCAGCCAGAACAGCGACTGCTCCCGGGTGTAGATCTGCCCGCCGAGCTCGAGCTCGCCGAAGTCGAGAGGGCCGACGGAGAGATCGGCGCCGGCGACGGGGGCGCCGCTGCCGCCCCCGGTGACCGACTCCCAGTTGCTGAAGATGTGCCCGCCGAGGAAGACCAGGCCGATGGTCACCACCGCCAGGTACTGGCCGCGCAGGCGCAGGGCGAAGGGTCCGATCACCAGTCCGAGGAGCAGACCCAGGCCGGTGGCGATGGCGAGGTAGGCGAGCAGTGGGAGCTCGCGCTGGACGCCGAAGTAGGCGGCGGAGTACGCCCCCACGCCGAAGAAGGTGGCGTGACCCAGCGACACCTGGCCGGTGAAACCGATGAGCAGGTTCAGCCCGATCGCCCCGATGGCGTACACACCGGCGTAGGCGAGGGCGAACAGGGTGACGTCGGTCAGGTTGGCCGGTGCCGCCAGGTAGACGAGCGCCAGGAGCACGGCGCCGGCCTTGGCCAGCGGGGAGCGAAGGATGCGGAGGTCGCGGGCATGGTCGAGCGCCAGGTTGCGATGCGGTCGGCCGGCCTGGCGCCGCCGGCGCGACGGTGCGCTCGACCCGTGCTGGCGCGAGGGGACCGTGGTGGACGCCATCAGACCCGCCTGACCTCCTTGGTGCCGAACAGCCCGTACGGGCGCACCAGGAGGATCACGACCATCACCAGGTAGGGCGACACTTGCTCGAAGCTCGGACCCACCCAGTCGAAGTACTCGGGGGCGAGCAACGAGGTGAACTGCTGCACCAGGCCGATGATCAACCCGCCCACCACGGCGCCCAGGGGCGACTCGAGGCCACCCAGGATCATGGCGGGGAAGGCGATGAGGGCGATCAGCCCGACACCGGGTTGAAGGGCGACGTTGCCGGCGGCGAGGGTGGCGCCGGCGAGGGCGGCGACCGCCCCGGCGATGCCCCACGACACCATGAAGACCGACCGGGCGCTGATGCCCTGGGCGAGCGCCACCTCCTGGTCGAGCGCGGTGGCCCGCATGGCCAGGCCCAGCTTGGAGTAGCGGAAGAACAGGAAGAAGGCGGCGAGGACGGCGGCGGTCAGTCCCATCGTCCACAGGTCGCGCACGGCGACGGTGAGGCCGCCGCCCTCGACGGTACGGATCCCCCACGGGTCACCGAGGTTCAGGTTGTCGGGGCCCCAGACCGCGGTGACGACGTTGTCGATCACATACAGGATGCCGATGGTCAGCATGATCATGGTGAACGGCGCCTCGCCGATCAGGCGGCGCAGCAGCAGCTCCTCTAGGACCACGCCGAGGACGAACCCGGCGGCCATGGCCGCCAGCAGGGCCACGTAGAAGTTGGCCCCCCAGGTCTGCGAGACGTTGTAGGTCAGGTAGGCACCGACCAGCACGAACGACGCCTGGGCGAAGTTGATGACACCGGTGGCCTTGAAGATGATGACGAAGCCGAGCGCCACCAGGGCGTACTTGCAGCCGACGGCGATCCCCGAGACGAAGGTCTCCAGGACGTCGTTGCCGTCAATGGCGGCGAGGGTGGCCGTGTTGACGGCGCGGCCCGTCATCGGTACAGCTCCTCGATCTCGGTGGCGTAGCGCTCGGCGATCGCCCGGCGCTTGACCTTCTGGGTGGCCGTCACCTCACCGTCCTCGTGGTCGAGCTCCTTGGGGAGCAGGGCGATCCGCTTGACGGTCTCCGCCTGGGCGAGGTCGCGGTTGACCTCGTCCACCCCCGCCTGGATCAGCTCGACGACCTGGGGCTTGGCCGCCAGATCGGCGTAGGTGGTGAAGGCCAGGCCGTGGTGCACCGCCCAGCTCCCGACGGTGTCGAGCTCGATGCCGATGAGGGCGGTGAGGTACCGGCGGCCGTCGCCGATGACCATCGCCTCCTTCACGTACGGGGACACCTTGAGCTTGTTCTCGATCTCGGACGGGCTGACGTTCTTGCCACCGGCGGTGATGATCAGATCCTTCTTGCGGTCGGTGATGCTGAGGTGACCGTCGGCGTCGAGCCGACCGACGTCACCGGTGTGGAGCCACCCGTCGGCGTCGACGGCCTCGGCCGTGGCCTGGGCGTCGCGGAAGTAGCCCAGGAAGGTGCCGGGGCCCCGGGTGAGGATCTCCCCGTCCGGGGCGATGCTGACCTCGCCGCCGTCGACGGCGACGCCCACCGAGCCGAGGCGCACGTCGGTGGGTGGGGTGAGGGTGGCCTGGGCGGTGTTCTCGGTCTGGCCGTACCCCTCGCGGACACCGACGCCGATGGCCCAGAAGAACTCGAGCACCTGCGGAGCGATGGGCGCCGCCCCGGACAGGGCGTTGCGCGCGCGACCCATCCCGATCTTCTCCCGCAGCGAGCGGTAGAGGAGGAGCCAGCCGAGGCCGGCCACGACGCGGTCGACGGGATTGAGGGTGCCCTTCCAGCGCTTGGCGGCCAGGGCCTCGCCGCGTCGGACCCAGAACCGGTAGTTCCGCCGTTTGAGCCAGCTGGCGTCCTCCATGCGGATCTGGATGCCGGCGAGCAGCTTCTCCCACACGCGGGGCACCCCGAGGAAGAACGTGGGCTGCACCTCGCGGAGGTCCTGGGCGAGGGCGTCGCCCCCTTCGCCGAAGTTGACCACGTAGCCGGCTGTGACCCCGTTGACGCCGGAGATCAGGCGCTCGGCGATGTGGCAGAGCGGCAGGTACGACAGCACCTCGTCGCGAGGGCCGACGGCGAACGATCGGGTGGAGCTGGCGGCCGCCGCCAGGAGGTTGCGGTGGCTGAGCATCGCCCCTTTCGGCGGACCGGTGGTGCCCGACGTGTACACGATGACGGCCGGCGCGTGCGGGTCGATGCCGGCGACGGCGGCAGCGAACTCCTCGACCGGGTCCTCGTCGGCCCGACCCAGGGCCTCGAGCTCGGCGAGCGTCATGAGGGCGTCGTCGCCGAGATCGACGCCCCGGGGGTCGACCACGACGATGCGCTCGAGGTCGGGCGTCCGGTCGCGCACGGCGATGGCCTTGTCGAGCTGCTCCTCGTCCTCGACGATCAGCACCCGGGCCCCGGAGTGGCGCAGGAGGTACTCGACCTCGGTCGCCGGCGACGTGGGGTAGATGCCCACGGTGACGGCGCCGATGCCTTGCACGCCGAGGTCGCACAGCAGCCAGGCCGGCCGGTTCTCGCTGTGCACGGCCACCCGGTCGCCGGCGGCCACGCCGAGGCGGCGGAGGCCGAGACCGATCGCCGCGGCGCGCGACGCGTAGCCGGACCACGTGTAGGGCCGCCAGAGCCCGAGGTGCTTCTTGCGCATCGCCGTGCGCCCCGGCGTCGCCGCCGCCCGTTCGAGCAACACCGCCGGCAGCGACTGCCCCGGTCCGCCCGCCGAGCCCGTGGCGCGCGGCGCATCGACCGTCGCCGTCATCGGGCGCCGCCGAGGTAGGCGTCGATGACACGGTCGTCGGCCTGGATCTCGGCCGGGGAGCCGGTGGCGATGGGCACGCCGAAGTCGAGGGCCATCACCCGGTCGGCGAGGTCCATCACCATGTGCATGTCGTGCTCGACGAGGATCATGGCGAGGCCGAGATCGTTGCGCACCTCGAGGATGAACCGGGCCATGTCCTGGGTCTCCTCCAGGTTCATGCCCGCCACCGGCTCGTCGAGGAGCAGGAGCTGTGGGTCCATGGCCAGCGCCCGGCCCAGCTCGATGCGCTTCTGGACGCCGTAGGGCAGGAGGCCGGCCGGCTGGCGGCGGTAGGGGCCGAGCTCGAGGAAGTCGACGATCTCCTCGACCCGCTCACGGTGCACCAGCTCCTCCCGCTTGGCCCGCCCCACCCAGAGGGCGCCGGCGAGGAACCCGGTCTTCATCAGGTGATGGCGGCCGAGCAGCAGGTTCTCGACCAGCGACAGGTGCCCGAACAGGCCGAGGTTCTGGAAGGTGCGACCGATACCCAGCTGCGCCGTGCGGGCGGGCTTACGGCCCACCAGCTCCTGGCCCGCCAGCCGGATCGAGCCCTGCTGGGGGCGGTAGACGGCGGACAGGCAGTTGAAGATCGACGTCTTGCCGGCGCCGTTGGGGCCGATGACGGCGAACAGCTCGCCCGCTTGCACGTCGAAGCTCACGCCGTTCAGGGCGGACACGCCACCGAAGCGCAGCACCAGGTCACGGACCTCGAGGAGCGGCCCGCTCGTGTCGGTGTCGGCGGCCACGGCTCAGGCCCCCCAGGTCTTCTTGCGCCGGTAGGTCTTGGTGTCACGGAACGACCGACGGCCGGCCTCGCCGACCCCGAGGTAGAACTCGCGGATGTCCTTGTCGGCCAGCAGGACGGCGCCCGGGCCGTCCTTCACCACGCGACCGTGCTCCAGCACGTAGCCGTGATGGGCGATCTGCAACGCCATCGTGGCGTTCTGCTCGACCAGCAGCACGCTCGTCCCCTGCGCGTTGATGTCGACGAGGATGTCGCGGATCTGCTCGACCACCTTGGGGGCGAGCCCGAGCGACGGCTCGTCGAGCAGCAGCAGCGTCGGCGAGGCCATGATCGCCCGCCCGATGGCCACCATCTGCTGCTCGCCACCCGAGAGGTAGCCGGCCGTGGAGCGCAGGCGGTCCCGCAGCGCGGGGAAGAGCTCGAGCACGCGGTCGTAGCTGGCGCTCACCTCGGCCTTGTCGGTCCGGGTGTACGCGCCGGTGCGGAGGTTCTCCTCCACCGTGAGGGTGGCGAAGATGCGCCGCCCCTCCATGACCTGAGAGACGCCGGCTCGGACGATGGCGGCCGGTTCCTTGCGGGTGATCCCCCGCCCCGCCACCTCGACGGTGCCCTTGGTGATGGCGCCGCGGTGGATCTTGAGCAGACCGGTCACGGCCCGGAGCAGGGTGGTCTTCCCGGCGCCGTTGGCGCCCAGGAGCGCCACGATGCGACCGCTCGGCACGTCGAGGCTGACGCCACGGAGCACGAGCACGACGTCGTTGTAAACGACTTCGAGATTGCGCACCCCGAGGGCGATCGTCGTCGGTTCCGACCCTGCCACGTCTCGATGTTCCCCCTGGCCCGTACCTGTCGGCGGCGGCGTCGCCGCTGGCCTGCACGGTGCCGGGAGCATGGCACATCGATCGCGCCGTGGTGGGGCCAGGGACCGGCGTCGACAGCGCTTCGTCCCCTGACGGACCGCATCGTCCACACATGGGCGATTCGCCGGGTTCAGACCCGGTCGAACTCCAGGTGACCACCGCAGCGCCTGGTTGCGGGCGCGACCGCCAAGCGCTCGTCGGGCAGCGCCTGGCCACAGGTCTCGCACCGCCCGTAGGTGCCGTCGTCGAGGCGGGTGAGCGCCCGCTCGACATCGGCCAGCTCGTCGTCGAGTCCCATCAGGGCGTCGCTCACGGCAACGGAGGTTACCTCGGCACCGGCGGGACGAGGGACCAGGAGGCGTCGGGGTCGTCGGCGTCGGTGCTGGTGGCGCGCCCGTCGCCGGCGAGCTTGCGGAGGTGGGCCCAGACCGACTGACGGGCCCAGGGCACGAGCTCATCGGCGAGCCCGTCGTAGACCGAGGTGACCACGCCAGCGGGGTCGACCGGGCCGTCGGCGGCGGCGAGGACGGCGATGATCTGCTCCTCGCGTTCGCCGCGGTGGGTGAGGTAGGCGCCGATGGCGGCCGCCGGGTCCTCGATGAGGCGGCCGTGGCCGGGGGCGATGGCGCGCAGGCGGGGCCGCAGGTCGAGCAGGCGCCGCAGGGAGTCGAGGTAGGCGGCCATATCACCGTCGGGGGGAACGATGACCACGGTCGAGCCCTCCATCACGTGGTCGCCGGAGAACAGCAGGCGCTCCTGCTCGAGCAGGTAGCACAGGTGATCGGAGGCGTGGCCCGGCGTGTGCACGGCGCGCAACCGGAACTCGGTGCCCTCCACCGCGTCGCCGTCGGCGAGCGCGGCGTCGATCCGGAGCCCGCCACGAGACGAGTGGGCCAACACCTCGGCGCCCGTACGCTCCGCCAGGCGGGCGGCAGCGGGGGCATGGTCGGCGTGGGTGTGCGTGCAGACGATCCAACGGATGCGGTCGCCGCCGCACCCGATGATGGCGTCGAGGTGACCGTCGTCGTCGGGCCCCGGGTCGATCACCGCCACCTCGTCGATGCCGACCAGGTAGGTGTTGGTGCCCGGCCCGGTCATGGCCCCCGGGTTGGGGGCGAGGATGCGGCGCGCCAGGGGCGACAGCGCCGACGCCACGCCCGCCACCAGGGGCGCCAGCGGCGGGGGCGGGGCGTCGGGATCGACCGGCCCGGCCGGCGCTCGGCCCCGAGAGCGGCGGTTCATCGCCCGCCCGGGCCCACCGACCCCGGCCGGCCACCCGGACGCTCGTCGTCCCCCCCACGATGCTCACCGACCTCGTCGACGTCGACCACCCGGTCGCGCCGACCGCCACCCGCGCCCGGCCAGCCGGCACCGCCGGGCCGGGCACCGAGCACGCGGACGAACCCGCCGCGACGGGCTGCGGAGCGCAGGATCACCGCCCGCACGACAGCCCGCGCCGGGGGTACGAGGAGCGCCACGGCGAGCACGTCGGAGAGGAAGCCGGGGGTCAGGAGCAGGGCCCCGGCGAACAGGATCAGGAAGCCGTCGACCACCTCACGGGCCGGTACCTCGCCCCGGGCGAGCGCGCTCTGGACACGACGCAGCACACCCACCCCCTCGCGTCGCACCAGGGCGGCGCCGACCACGCCGACCACGATCAGCAGGCCGATGGTGTTGAGGACGCCGATCTCCTGACCGACCTGCACGATCACCACCAGCTCGACGATCGGCACCACGAGGAAGAGGAGCCCGAGCAGCGGTACCACGGCATGAGGGTACCCCGGGCGCGCCGGCTGCGGCTGCCCGTCGGGCGCTCCCGCGGCGGCGACGGGGACCGCTACGGTGCGGGAGCCGGTGCGGGCCGCCGCCTTCGCCGCCTGAGCACCCCCGGGGCGACGAAGCACCCGCCGGCGCAAACGGAGCGAACGACCCATGAGCGACCAGCCCGAGCGAGCCCGACCGTACGGCGCCGAGCGGGCGTCGGGTTCCGACGACCGTCCCGGGATCCTGCCCCGCTCGGTGTTGGGCCTGGCGGCCGTGGTGCTGAGCATGGGGCTGGCCTCGGCCTTCACCGGTGCCGTCCTCTACGCCTACTACGAGGCCCGCCTCGAGGAGAACGAGCGCAACATCGAGGCGTTCGTCGACGGCTTCGCCGACCAGCTCGAGGCGGCCCGGGGCATCGTGCAAGAGGAGGGTGAGCGCGCCCGGGAGGAGGTCGAGGCCGCCCTCGACGAGTTCGGCGGCTTCACCTCCGGCGGCACCACCCTGACGGCGGCGGCCGAGCAGGTCGCCCCGTCGATGTTCGCCGTCGCCACCCTCGACGAGACCGGCGCCCCGTCCGTCGGCTCCGCCTTCGTGGCCTTCAGCGACCCCCAGCAGTCGTTCCTGCTCACCAGCTTCGCCACCGTCCGCGCTGCCACCGCGCAGCCGGCCCCGGTCATCAACGTGCGCCAGGGCACCGGCCCCGAGCGCGGCGCCCAGCTGATCAACTGGGACCCGGGCCGAGACCTGGCCCTCCTCGTCGTCGACATCGGTTCCCTGCCCCCCCTGCCCTTCGTCGCCGGGGAGGGCCAGGCCGCCCCCGGCGACCGCATCTTCGCCGTGTCCGGCTTCGGCGCCAATGGGGCCGCCATCGTCCAGGGGTCGGTCGCCGACGTCTCCGCCGGCGTCATCCAGCACGACGCCCCCATCGGTGCCCACTACCAGGGCGGCCCGCTGCTCACCACCGGCGGCGAGGTCCTCGGCGTGTCGAGCCGGAGCTTCGCTCCCCTCGGGTTCGCCCCCTTGGCCGTCTTCTTCGCCCCCAACATCCGCACCGCCTGCGACGGCGTCCTCAGCTGCCCCGACGGCAACCTCAGCCCCGGCGCCCCACCCGGGTAGTGCGTGTCGCCGCCGGCCGGCGCGCTCGGCTCCCGACCGTCCTGATCGTGGCCGGGCTGGTGGCCGCCGGCTGTGGCGGTGACGGCGCGCCGGTCGTGTCGGCACCGACCGGGAGCACGTCGGCACCAGGCACGGCGGGAGCGGGGGCGGTACCGGCGCCGAACGTCCCCCTCGCACCACCGTCGTTGCCGGCGCCGGCGCCGACCGGTGGCGTCGCGGTCGGCCCGGGAGGCGTTCCCGTCGCAGTGGTCGGGGGCAGCGACGGCCAGTGGCGGGTACGCACGCCGTGCGACGAGGAGGTGGTGCTTGACGCCGTCTCGTACCTGCCGGCGGTCGAGGTGGTCGTCGATCCCGGCCACGGCGGCTCCGAGTCGGGGGCGGTCGGTCCCGGCGGGACGCGAGAGGCCGACGTGAACCTGGCCATCGCCGAGCGGCTCGTCGCCCGCCTGCGGTCCGCCGGGAGGACGGCGGTGCTGACGAGGACCGGCGACTACCAGGTGTCGATCGCCTCTCGCGCCGAACTGGCCGTGCGCGCCGGCGCGACCGTCTTCGTCTCCGTCCACAACAACACGGTCCCCGACGGCCCCGCGGCCGGACCGGGCACCGAGGCGTACTTCCAAGCCGGCTCGCCCGACTCCCGCCGCCTGGCCGGGTTGCTCCACGAGGAGACCAGCGTCACCCTGTCGACGCACGAGGTGGCGTGGGTGGCCGACACCGACGCCGGCGCCAAGCCCCGCGTGAACTCGGCCGGCACCGACTACTACGGCCTCCTCCGTCAGGCGGCAGGGGTGACGAGCGTGCTCCTCGAGGTCGCCTTCCTCTCCAACCCGCCCGAGGAGGCGCTGCTCATCGACCCGGCCGTGCAGGACGAGCTCGCCGCCGCCGTCGGGCAGGGCATCGAGCGCTACCTCACCACCGGCGACCCTGGCTCCGGCTTCGTCGACCCCTACCCGCGCGCCATGGGCGTCGGCGGCGACGGCGCCGCTGGGCCAGGCTGCATCGACCCGCCCCTCTGATCGGAGCAGGCGCGCAGATTCGACGCCGAGATCAGCCCTGCGGGAACAGGGTGAAGGGGGTCGTGGGGGGCGCGGTCACGTCGGTGCTCGGTGTGGTGTCGACCGTGGTCGTGGGTGTGGTGGTCACGGTGGTGGCGGGCACATCGACGTCCGGCGCGACGTCGGCCTCGACGAAGCCGTCGACGGGCGGGGGCGGGATCGGGACCTGGGGGAAGCCGGGGCCGAAGCCGCCGCGTGCCCGGCGGAGCACCTCGTCGCGGACGTTGGCGATGGGCGCCGGCTCGGTGAACTCGGTGACCGGGACCCCCTCGAGGGCCACCTGCATGAACGACTGCCACGCCCGCGCCGGGACCGTGCCGCCGTCGACGCGGGCGAACCCGCCGACGTTCAGCACGGGTCGCTCGAGCGTGTAACCCATCCACACGGCGGTGGACAGCGACGGCGTGTAGCCGACGAACCAGGCGTTCTTGTTGTCGTTGGTGGTACCCGTTTTGCCCGCCGCCGGCCGGCCGATGTCGCGCCCGCTGGCGGTGCCCCCGTCGATGACCCCCCGCAGGATGGAGGTGATGTTGTCGGCCACCTCGGGGGCGATCACCTGCTCACCACGCGCCGTCGGGTCGGTGTTGTCGATGATGATCTCGCCGTCGGCGTCGATGACCTGCAGGACCGGGACGGGAGGGACCCGCAGGCCATGGTTGGCGAACACCCCGAAGGCCGACGCCATCTCCAGCGGTGACGCGCCCTTGACCCCGAGGGCGACCGCCGCGCAGTCGCCGGGGAGGGGCTCGACGCTGAGGCCGAGGCGGTTGGCCACCTCCATCGTCTCGATCACGCCGACGTCGAGGATGAGCCGGGTGAACACGGTGTTGACCGAGCGGGCGGTGCCGGCGCGCAGGTCAAGGGTGCCGAAGCTGCTGCCGCCGTAGTTGCCGATCACCTGGTCGCCTCCGCACGGCACCGACACGTCGTGGGGGGAGCCGGAGTAGGTGGCCTCGGGCTGGATCCCGCGCTCGAAGGCGGCGGCCAACACGAAGGGCTTGAAGCTGGAGCCGACGTCGCGATCGGCCCCGCCGCCGGCCGCCCCCAGCGCGGTGTTGACCTGGCTGGCGGCGAAGTCCCGTCCGCCCACCATGGCCCGCACGAACCCGGTGGGCGGCTCGACCGAGACGATGGACATCTGGAGGTCGGGCTCGGTGCCCTCGAGGCGCCGGAACATCTCGGCGTCAGCGGCGTCCTGGATGCGGGGGTCGAGGGTGGTGGTGATGGTGAGCCCGCCGCGGTACAGCGCCTGGCAGTCGCCGGGCACACAGCCCGGCAGGTTCGCCTCGAGCCACCGGCGCGTGAAGTCGGTGAACCACGGGCGGGTGCTGGCCTGCTGCACCGGTGGCTGCACGACCGTGGCCGGGCCGGGCGGCGGGCCGTTCGTCGCCAGCCACACCCGCTCGGTCAGCGCCAGGGCGTGCTGCGCGGGGCTGATGAGGTCCTCCTCCTCCATGGCGTCGAGCACCAGGACCCGCCGCTGCTCGGCCAGGGCGGGATCGACCCGGGGCGAGAAGTCGCTCGGCGCGGGGATGACCCCGGCCAGCAGCGCCGCCTCCGACAGGGTCAGCTCGGCGACGGGCTTGCGGAAGTAGGTCTCCGCCGCCGCCCCCACGCCGTAGGCACCCTCGCCCAGGTAGATCACCGACAGGTACCGGAACAGGATCTCGTCCTTGTCCTCCTGGCGGTCGAGCTGGCTGGCGAAGATGGCCTCGCGGATCTTGCGGCTGACGGTGCGCTCCCGGCCGACCTCCTCGAAGGCGTTGCGCACGTACTGCTGAGTGATGGTCGAGCCCCCCTGGACCGCCTCGCCGCTCTGCACGTCGGCGAAGAGCGCCCGGATGGTGCCCCGCACGTCGATGCCGCCGTGCTCGTAGAAGCTCCGGTCCTCGGCGGCCACGACCGCGTCGCGCAGCACCTGGGGGATGTCCTCGGGCCCGACGGGGATCGCCGTCTCGAACTCACGGAAGACGGCGATCTCGTTGCCGGCGGTGTCGAGCATCCGGGAGATGCGGCTCTCGAGGCCCGGCAGGGCCTCGGGCAGGGTGGCGGGCAGCGGGACGTAGATGAGCGTGGCCAGCACCACGAACGCGCACAGCAGCGGGGTCACTACCGAGACCACCCCGAAGGCGGCCGCCGAGCGCAGGAGTCCTCGCATGGGCCCCAGTCTGGCCCGGCGTGGGGCGGGCGCGCCCGTCACGGCCGTTCTTCGTGGTCGAAAACCGCTAGCGGAGGTCGGCGAGGGGCCAGACGGGGAGGCCGGTGGCCTCGGCGATGGCGGCGGGGT
>JBBJOU010000021.1:0-13601 GCA_037724305.1 Acidimicrobiales bacterium | reverse complement strand
GACCGACCATGTCACGACGATACGCCCGACAAGGCAAGTTCACAGGCGCACCTTGTCGGTGGTCCGAGCAACCTTCGTCCCCTTGCCCGACGATCGGCTCAGCGCCGCCGCAGCACGCGCAGCGAGCCGGTGGCCGATACCTCGTCGAAGAGACCCGACGCAAGCGCAGGGAGGTAGAGCTCCTCATAGGGCGGGCGACCACCGTCGGCGGGGTCGGGGAAGACGTCGTGGATCACCAGCAGGCCGCCGGCGGCGACCTGGGGGACCCAGCCGGCGTAGTCGGCACGGGCAGGCTCGACGCCGTGGCCGCCGTCGACGAACAGCAGCGAGAGCGGGGTCGCCCACCACCGCGACACCGCGGGCGAGTCACCCACGACGGCGATGACGACGTCGTCCAGGCCGGCGTCGTGCACGGTGCGCCGGAACGACGGCAGGGTGTCGATGCGGTCGGTCGCCGGGTCGACCAGGTCGGGCTCGTGCCACTCCCAGCCCGGCTGGTTCTCCTCCGAGCCCCGGTGATGGTCGACGCAGAACAGCACCCGGTCGGCCGTGCGGGCGGCGGCGCCGAGGTAGATCGCCGACTTGCCGCAGTACGAGCCGACCTCCAGGAAGGGCCCGGCGACGTCGGCCCCCACCGATGCGGCGGCGTCGTGCAGGGCGACGCCCTCGTCGGGGGGAAGGAAGCCACGGGCGGCCTCACCGGCGGCGCGGAGCTCGGGATCCACGGCGGCGGAGCGTAGGGCCCGATCGTCGGTCGGCACGGGCGTCGTGCCAGCATGACCGGGTGGGTGACGTGTGCGACCAGGAGGCGGTGGACGGCCTGGTGGCCCTGCTCGACCTCGAGCCCATCGAGGTCAACATCTTCCGCGGGGTCAGCCCTGACGAGACGATGCAGCGCGTCTTCGGCGGGCAGGTCGCCGGCCAGGCACTGGTCGCCGCCGCCCGCACCGTCGCTCCCGAGGCAGGCGACGTGCACTCGCTGCACTCGTACTTCCTGCGCCCCGGCGACCCGACGGTGCCCATCCTCTACGAGGTCGACCGCATCCGCGACGGCCGCTCGTTCACCACCCGGCGGGTCGTGGCCATCCAGCACGGCCGGGCGATCTTCAACCTCCAGGCCAGCTTCCACCGCCACGAGCCCGGCCTGGATCACCAGCTGCCGATGCCGGCGGAGGTCACCGACCCCGACATGTTGCCGACCTTCACCGAGCGCTGGGCGCCGATGGCCGACGAGCTCGGCGAGTGGTACACCCGGCGCCGCCCCATCGACACCCGCCACGTCGAGGGGTCGTTGGCCGCCCGCCGCCATCCGCAACCCCCCCGCCAGCGGGTGTGGTTCAAGGCGGCCGGTGTGCTGCCCGACGAGGCGCTGCTGCATGCCTGTGTGATGACCTACGCATCGGACATGACGCTGCTCGACACCACGCTGTTGCCCCACGGCGGCGAGTTCGACCCGCAGCAGCTCATGATGGCCAGCCTCGACCACGTCATGTGGTTCCACCGGCCCTTCCGGGCCGACGAGTGGCTGCTCCACGACCAGGACTCCCCCTCCGCGTCGGGTGGACGGGGCCTGTCCCGCGGGTCGATCTACACCCGCGACGGCGCCCTCGCCGCCTCGCTCGCCCAAGAGGGCCTCATCCGCCGGATCGAGCCGTGAGCCGCCTCGCGGCCGCCGCCGTCCTCGGTCTCGCCGCCCTGCTGGCCGGGGCCTGCACCGCAGTCGACGACGAGAGCACCTCCACCGCGGTCGAGGACGGTGCCACTGAGGCGCCCCCGCTCGCGCCGCCGGTCGAGACCACGGTGCCGGCGGCCACGCTCGCCGGGGTCACCGTCACCGCCACCGAGATCGCGTCGCTCAGCCAACCCACGGCCATGGCCGTCCGCACCGGCGACTC
The DNA here is from genome assembly GCA_037724305.1 of Acidimicrobiales bacterium. GTDB lineage: Bacteria > Actinomycetota > Acidimicrobiia > Acidimicrobiales > JACDCH01 > JBBJOU01. Next base: position 11,706 of record JBBJOU010000021.1, on the reverse strand, counting down.
CGCCATCTACATCGCCGAGAAGGGCGGCGCCGTGCGCCGCATCGCGGTCGAGACCGACCGCGACGGCGACCAGACGTTCACCGTCGACCGCACCGCCGCGCTCGACATCAGCGCCGAGGTGATCGACGAGGGGGAGCAGGGGCTGCTCGGCCTGACCTTCTCGACCGACGGCAACCGCATGTACGTCGCCTACACCGGCCTCGACGCCCGCCAGTACCTCGCCGCCTACCCGATGGGCGAGGAGCGGGCCGAAGGCGACGAGCGCACCGAGGTGCTGGTCGTCGGCGACTTCGCCCCCAACCACAACGGCGGCCAGCTCGCCTTCGGCCCCGACGGCTTCCTCTACTGGGGCATGGGCGACGGTGGCGGCGCCGGCGACCCCGAGGGCACCGGCCAGAACCCGGCCGACCTCCTCGGCAGCCTGCTGCGCATCGATCCGGACGTGCCTCCCGAGGCCGCCGACGGCGTGACCTACACCATCCCCGACGCGAACCCGTTCGTCGCCGGTGGCGGGGCGCCCGAGGTGTGGGCGTACGGGCTGCGCAACCCGTGGCGGTTCAGCTTCGACGCCGAGGCCGGTGATCTCTGGATCGCCGATGTGGGCGAGGGCGACGTCGAGGAGATCAACCTGCTTCCCGCCGCCGGCGGTCGGGGGCGGGGCGCCAATCTCGGCTGGTCGCTCGTCGAGGGCGACCGCCCCTTCGCGGGGGGCCAGGCCCCGGCCGGCGCGGTGGCGCCCGTGCACACCTACGACCACACCGCCGGCGGGTGCTCGGTCACCGGCGGCTTCGTCTACCGGGGTGAACGGATCCCCCCGCTGGTCGGCGCCTACCTCTACGCCGACTTCTGCATCGGGCGGGTGCGCGCCCTGCGCCTGGTCGACGGCGCGGTGGTGGAGGACGCCGACCTCGCCCTCGACGTGGCCAGTCCGACCACCTTCGGCCAGGACGACGACGGCGAGCTGTACGTCCTCTCCCTCGAGGGGCCGGTCCTGCGCATCGACCCCGTCCCACCGCCCCCGGGGTGACCGCAACTCCCGGCCGCCGGCGCCTACCGTCACCCGCCGTGCGCCCCCTCCGCCAGCTCTGCGCGCTCGCCCTCGGCATGGCGTTCGTCGCCGCCTGTGCCGCCGGCCAGGACCCGACGTTGGGCGGCGGCGACGCCACCTCGACGGGTGCCCCGACCTCCCCAGCGGCCGCGCCCACCGCCGACCCCGGCGCCGACCCACCGTCCACGATCGTCGGCGGCCTGCCGGCGCCCGCCCCGCCGCCCCCCGCCCCACCGGCCCCGGCGGGGGTCGACCCGGTGCTCGCCGCCGTCCTGTCCGAGGGGCGGCCCCGCCCCGCCGGTGAGCCCGTCGCCCTGGCCACGCAGATCGTCGCCGCCGAGCGGGCGGTGCGCGACCCCGCCACCGCGCCCGACGTCCTGGCCGCCGCCGGTCACCTCCAACAGGTGGCCTACCGCCTGCTCGGGGACCACCCCGAATGGGACGCGGCCGTGCTCGGTGCCGCCCCGGTCGAGCTCCACGACGCCATCACCCGCAACGTCGCCGCCCGCCGCGAGTTCGCCACGCTGGCGCGACGGGTGGTGGACACCGTGCCGGCGTGGCGCATCGTCGACCCGCTGCCGGCGCCCGATCTGCGGGCCTTGTACGACGAGGCCGAGGCCACCTTCGGCGTGCCGTGGCACGTGCTGGCCGCCGTCAACCTGGTCGAGACCGGCATGGGGCGCATCGTGGGGTTGTCCTCCGCCGGAGCCCAGGGCCCGATGCAGTTCATCCCCTCGACGTGGGCCGCGTTTGGCATGGGCGGCGACATCAACGACCCCCATGACGCCATCATGGGCGCCGCCAACTACCTGGCCGCCAACGGCGGCGGCCAGGGCACCGACGGGGGCCTCGACAACGCCCTCTTCCGCTACAACAACGCCAACGCCTACGTACGAGCGGTGCGCCACTACTCCTCGATCATGGCCGCTGACGAGGCTACCTACCTCGGCTTCCACGCCTGGCAGATCTACTACCGCTCCGTCGCCGGCGACCTCTGGTTCCCCACCGGCTACGAGCAGGCGGCCTCGCTCCCGGTGGCGGAGTGGCTGGCGGCGAACCCCCAGTAGCGCCGTCCTGGTGGCTCCACGGCGCCGCCACGGGCATTGCCCGGCCCGAGCGGGCACCGTCGGGGTTGGTAGCGTCGCTGGTCGTGCACCGCCGCCTGTTGCTCACCGCCGCCGCCGTGGTGCTGGCCCTCCTCGTGCTGGTCGGCCCCGCGCCGGCGGGGGCGGCCGGACCAGGCACCGGGGCGGTACCGCACCAGCTCGGCGGCACCGACGACGACCGTGACCGTCCCTCCAACGTGGGGGGCCTGGTGGTCGGCATCGCCATGGTCGTGGTCTGGGGGTTGGTACTCGCCGAAGTGCTCCGCCGAGCGGCCAGACGTCGAGCCGCAGCCGACGCCGTGCCGCCGGTGACGAACGGCGCGACCGCAGCTCCCGGAGGCGCCGGTGAGGGCGATGCATGTTCCGCTCGGCCGCCCCCCTAAGGTTGTGGGCGACGGGGGCATCGATCGGATGTCGCCCGCATGAGCAAAGGTCAATGACATGGCAACAGGTACCGTCAAGTTCTTCAACGCCGAGAAGGGCTTCGGCTTCATCTCCCGCACGGACGGCGATGACGTCTTCGTGCACTTCTCCAGCATCCAGGGGAGCGGCTACCGGTCGCTCGACGAAGGCCAGAAGGTCGAGTTCGACGTGGCGCCGGGCCGCAAGGGCGAGGAAGCCCAGAACGTCCGCGTCGTCTAGCACGGCACGTCGCACCATCGGGCCGCCGGTCGACAGACCGGCGGCTCGATCCGTGCAGCGGCCCGCCGCACCGGGCGTGACCCGGTGCCTGTGTCGGCACTGACGCAGCGGGTCGGGGGGCCGACGGTCGGCCTCGAGGAAGGAAGGGACGTCCCATGGGCACGCAGCGAACGAGCTTCGAGAAGCTCCAGCGAGACCGGGCCAAGAAGGCCAAGGCAGCGGCCAAGCGCGAGAAGCGCCTCGCCGGGCCGGAGGACGTCGACGAGACCGTCGACGATGCCCCGCCCGTCGACAGCGGTGGTGAGCTCTCCGCCGCCGAGCTCCTGAGCCAGATCGAGCACCTGCACAAGCAGTTCGAGTCGAAAGCGATCGACTTCGAGACGTTCGAGGAGCGCAAGGAAGAGCTCCTCGGCCGCCTGCCGATCGACTGACCTGGCCGCTGCGCCCGTCGGCCCTCGGGCGATCGGAACCGTCCCCATGCACGATCACGCCATCGAGCTGGTCGAGGTCTCCAAGCGGTTTCCCGGGGCGGCCGACGACGCTGTCGCCGGGTTGAGCCTGGCGGTCGAGCGCGGCTCGATCGTCGCCCTGATCGGGCCGTCGGGCTGCGGCAAGACCACCACCTTGCGCATGGTGAACCGGCTCATCGAACCCACCCACGGCCAGATCCTCATCGACGGCGACGACGTCACCACCGCGCCCGTCACCGAGCTCCGCCGGGGCATCGGCTACGTGATCCAGCAGGTCGGGCTGTTCCCCCATCACACCATCGCCCGCAACATCGCGGCGGTGCCCCGAGCGCTCGGCTGGGACAAGGCGGCAACGAGGGAGCGGGTGGCCGAACTGGCCGAGCTGGTGGGCATCGACGCCGTCATGCTCGACCGCTACCCCGATGAGCTCTCGGGGGGCCAGCAACAGCGCGTCGGCGTCGCCCGTGCGCTCGCCGCCGATCCGCCCGTGCTCCTGATGGACGAACCGTTCGGCGCCGTCGACCCGATCGTGCGCGGTCGCCTCCAGGACGAGCTGCTCGGGCTCCAGGCACGGGTGCAGAAGACGATCATGCTCGTCACCCACGACATCGACGAGGCCATCCGCCTGGCCGACAAGGTGGCCCTGCTCAACGTCGGCGGCGTCGTCGAGCAGTACGCCGCTCCCGACGAGCTGCTCCGGGCCCCGGCGAGCGAGTTCGTGGCCGAGTTCGTCGGCGGCGACCGCGCCATGAAGCGCCTCGGCCTGGCCCGGGTGGCCGACCTCGCCTTCACCCAGGGCCCGGTCGCTCCTGCCGGCGCCACCATCGAGGAGGCCCGGGCGGCCATGGACGCCCACCGCGCCCAGTGGGTGGGGCGCACCGGTGACGGCATCTTCGAGGGGTGGGTCCCCGGCGTCGACCTCGACTCGGGGCGCTCCTTCGCCGAGCTCGACGTCCAACTGCCGGCCGCCCAGGTCCGGCGCGACAGCACGCTGCGCGATGCGATGGAGGTCATCATGACCTCGGACACATCGGTGGCGGTGGTGAGCGACGAGGGCCGCTTCGCCGGCGTCGTCACCCTCGAACAGATCCGGGCGGGGCTGACCCAGCACGACGGCGACGCCGGCGGGGTGTGAGCGGTGCCTCCCGTCCCGGCGCAGGCCAGCAACCCCATCATCCGCTGGGAGTACCTCGTCGACGAGTGGGACCAGGTACAGGAGGCACTGGTCCAGCACCTCGGGCTCACGGTGGTCTCCGTGCTCGGCGGCCTGGTGGTGTCGATCGGCCTCGCCGCCCTGGTGCTGCGCTTCCGCGCCGCCGGCGCGCCGGTCACCGCCATCACATCGTTCCTGTACACGATCCCCAGCGTCGCCCTCTTCGGCGTGCTCGAACCGGTGGCGCCCAGCTCTACGGTGGCAGCCGCCATCGCCCTCATCACCTACACGCTCCTCATCCTCGTCTCGGCGATCGTCGCCGGCTTCCGGGCCGTCCCCGAGGCGGTGCGCGACGCCGCTGACGGCATCGGCCTCAGCCCCACCCGGCGCGTCCTGGGTGTCGAGCTCCCCCTCGCCCTGCCTTACATCGTCACCGGGCTCCGGGTGGCGACGGTGACCACGGTCGGTCTCGTCACCGTGGCCGCCATCATCGGCCAGGGCGGTTTCGGGCGCCTGATCCTCAACGGACTGCGGCGGGAGTTCTACACACCGATGACCATCGGGGCGGCCGGGTCCATCCTGCTGGCGCTCCTGCTCGACGCCCTGCTCTTCGGGGTGGGCCGCCTGCTCACCCCCTGGCAGCGCCGCCACCGTCGCCGCACCGCCCCGTCACCGCGACCGCTGCGCCTCCCGGCGACGGGCGTCCCGATCCCGCTGGAGCCGACGCGGTGACCGTGCTGGCCCAGCAGCCGTTCCCCCGCGACATCGGCGTCTTGGAGTTCCTCCTCGACGGCGACACCTGGGCCCGCGAGGACGGGATCCTCGACTCGCTCGCCGACACGATCGTCCTCTGCGCCGCGGTGCTGGCCACCGCCGCCGTCATCGCCATCCCCCTCGGGGCGTACCTGGCCCACCAACGGCGCGGTGAGCTGCTCGCCACCGGTGTGGTCAACGTCGGGCGGGCCGTGCCCAGCTTCGCCGTGGGCGGCCTGCTCGTGCCGGTCTCGCTGGCCAACGGCTGGGGCTTCGAGCCGTGGCCGATCTTCATCACCCTCACCCTGCTCGCCCTACCCGGGCTCTTCCTCACCACCTACACCGCGGTCAGCCAGGCCGACCCCGTGGCCGTCGACGCCGCCCGGGGCATGGGCTTCTCCGAGCGGTCAGTCCTGACCCGGGTCGAGCTCGCCCTCGCCGTGCCGATCGTGATCACCGGCCTGCGGGTCACCGCGGTGCAGGTCGTCGCCACCGAGCCCATCCGGGCCTTCCTCGGCGGCGACGGCCTCGGCCGCTACGTTCGCGACGGGCTCGGGCAGAACAACGACGGCCTCGTCGTCGGCGGCGCCATCCTGGTCGCCCTGCTCGCCACCGGCGTCGCCGCCGGTCTGGCGGTGCTCGAGCGCGTGGCCCTTCCCTCCGGCGTCCGCCGCATCGGCGCCGCCACCCTCCGACGAACAGGAGCAGCACCATCATGACAAGCACCCACGGGCGGACCGCCACCGGCGACGTCACACCGGTGACCACCGGCCGACCTCGACGCGCCCGGCGCGCCGTCGTCGTCGCACTGGCGGCGGGCGCGTTGCTCGCCGCCGGGTGCGGTGACGCCGACGAGCCGACCGACGCCACCGGCGACGAACCCGCCGCCGACGGTGGCGAGGAGTCCGCCGGTGGCCCCACCATCCGCCTCCGAGGCCAGGACTTCAGCGAGTCGGTCACCCTGCACGAGGTGTACGGCCAGTTCCTCGAGGCCCGGGGCTTCGACGTCGAGATCGACACCGCGGCGGGCTTTCGCACCGAGGCCATCGGCGACCTCGAGGCCGGCGACCTCGACCTCATCATCGACTACGCCGGCGGCTCCCAGACCGAGCTCGCCCCCGACGAGGAGACCTCGTCGGACATCGACGAGGTCATCGCGGCCATCACCCCGCTGTACGAGGACATCGGCGCCACCGTCCTCGAGATCTCGCCGGCCATCGACGGTGACGCGTTCGTCGTGCGCGGTGACGCCGACGCCGAGACCATCTCCGACGTGGCCGAGCTCGACTTCGTCTTCGGTGCGTCCGCCCAGTGCTTCGAGCGGCCCCAGTGCTTCCTCGGCTACACCGATCCCGACGTGTACGGCATCGAGTTCGCCGACACGGTGACCATCGAGTTCGGCCCGCTCCTCGGCTCCGCCCTCTCCAACGAGGAGGTCGACGCCGTCGTCTGGAACACCACCGCCCCCCAGATCGAGGCCGACGGCTTCAAGATCCTCGAGGACGACCTCGACCTGCACCCCGCCCAGAACGTCGTGCCGGTCATCCGCACCGAGGTGCTCGACGCCTACGGCGACGACCTGTCGGCGGCGATCGACGAGCTGAGCGCCGCCATCGCCACCGAGGACCTCATCGACTGGAACATCGAGACCGACATCGAGAACCGCGAGTCCGACGACGTCGCCAGCGAGTGGCTGGAAGCCGAGGGCCTGCTGTAGGCCGGCGTGCGCTACCTCCCCGCCGCGGCGGGGAGGTAGCGGCGTTCGACCAGCAGCCCGCCGAAGGGGAGCACGGCGGCGGCGAGGGCGAAGGCTGTCCGGGTGGTGTCCCAACCCAGCTCGCTCCGGTACCGCAGCACCAAGGCGGCGTAGGCCAGGAAGATGACGCCGTGGACCGGTCCGACGGCGCTGACCCCGGCGGGCGAGTCGGCTGCGTACTTGACGACGACGGCGACCAGCAGCACCAGGTACGACACGGTCTCGGCCAACGCTGCCACCCGCATTGCCCTCACGCCGGCCGGCGCGGCGGGGTCGCCGGCTCGGCCGCCAGGATCAGCGCCCAGGACGCGATGCCGTGCTCGCACCAGGCATCGGGGGCCACCAGGCACTCGTCGGGGCACCGGCACACGCCGTCGGCCACCCACTCGGCCAGGGTGTCGGCCTCCGGCGGCGCCCAGCCGCTGTTGTGCTCGAAGAACTCGTGGGCGACGCGCACGGCCTCCGCCGGCGTGATCGGGGCGGGGGTGGGCACGACCGCACCCCAGCACACCGGCGCTCGCCGCGCCAGGCGGTGCCGGCGCGAGGATGAGGGGGTGGACGCCGCCCGCATCGACCGGTACCTGTGGGCCATCCGGCTGTGCAGCACCCGCTCGGAAGCAACGGCCGTGTGCCGGTCCGGTCACGTCCGCCTGAACGGCCGCGACGCCAAGGCGGCTGCCGCCGTCGGGGTAGGTGACCGGATCGAGGCCCGGGTCCACGGGCGCGACCGGGTGGTCGAGGTGGTGCGGGTGATCGACAAACGGGTCGGCGCCTCCGTGGCCGCCGAGTGCTACGTCGATCACTCGCCGCCGCTGCCTCCTCGTGACGACGCCGACGCCACCACCGAGCGGGAGCGCGGCGCCGGCCGTCCGACCAAGCGCGACCGCCGTCAGCTCGACCGCTTCCGCGGCAGCGGCGCCTGACCGGTCACGCCGGCCGGGGGTCGTCGGCGGAGACGCGAGTACTGTCCCGACGGGTGAAGGGACAGAACGACGGTGCCGCGCGGTTGGGGAGGGGGCTCCTGCGCCTCGGCGGCTACGTCGCCACCATCGCCGCCCTGCTGTCGCTCAACTTCCTGTTGCCGCGACTGATGCCCGGCGACCCGATCGATTCCCTCCTGGCACAGAGCTCCGCCAACTTCACCCTTGGCGAGGAGAGCAGGGCAGCCCTGGAGGAGTACTACGGCGTCGACAAGCCGATGAAGGAACAGTTCGTGCAGTACGTGCGCGATCTCGCCCACGGCGACCTCGGCCGCTCTGTCGCCACCAACGCCACGGTGACCTCCGAGATCGCCCGGCGCCTGCCGTGGACCCTGTTGCTGATCGGGACCTCGCTCACCCTCTCGACCCTCATCGGGGTCGCCGCCGGGGTGCACTCCGGGTGGCGGCGGGGGCGGGCCATGGACAAGGGGCTGTTGTCCGGCTTGCTGGTCGCCCGGGAGTTCCCGAGCTTCCTGCTCGGCTCGCTGCTGCTCCTCCTGTTCGCGGTCAAGTTGGACTGGCTCCCCCTGTTCGGCGCCGAGACGCCGTTCCTGACATCGGCGGGTCTGGTCGAGCGGGCCGTGGACATCGGGCGCCACCTCCTGCTCCCCGCCGCCGTGCTCACGATCGGCCTCACCGCGGGGACCTTCCTCGTCATGCGGGCGGGCATGGTGGGCGAGCTCGGCTCCGACCATCTGCTGGTGGGTCGCGCGAAAGGCCTGCGGGAGCGTCGCCTCAAGTACGGCTACGCCGCCCGCAACGCGCTCCTGCCCGTGGTCAGCCTCACCGGTCTCCAGCTCGGCTTCGTCCTCACCGGCAACGTCCTGATCGAACGCATCTTCGCCTACCCCGGACTCGGCCAGCTCATCTTCGAGTCGATCCCGTCGCGCGACTACCCGGCCGTGCAGGGGACGTTCCTCCTCCTCAGCATCAGCGTCGTCACCGTCAACGCTCTCGCCGATGTCCTCTCCCGCCGTCTCGATCCCCGGATCGCGTCATGACGATGTCGTCATGACCAGCATCGAGGACACCGTCGCGTTGCCCGCCGCCGCCCCGACCCGCCTCCGTGCCGAGCGGCCGACGATGCTCGTGGCGGGCGCGGCGTTGCTCGTCCTCGTCGCGCTGGCTGCGGTCTTCGCACCGCTGCTGGCCTCCCACGACCCGACGGTGGCCACCGGACTGGCGCTCGAGCGACCGTCCACCACCCACTGGTTCGGGACCGACGTCCCGGGCCGCGACCTCTTCGCCCAGCTCGTCTACGGGGCCAGGGCCTCGCTCTCGGTGGCCCTGCTCGCCGGCTCGCTCAGCATGGTGGGGGCGATCCTCGTCGGTGTCCTCCCCGGGCTGGTGGGAGGCCTCACCGACTCGCTGTCGTCGCGCGCCGTGGTGTTCCTCCTCGCCCTGCCCGGGCTGCCGCTCCTCGTGCTGGTCGGCACCCTGGCCGGCGACAGCCGTCTGGCGATCATCCTCCTGATCGCCTTCGTCGGCGTCGCCCCCAACGCCCGCATCCTGCGCAGCCAGACCATGTCCCTGCGCCAGCGGGGGTTCATCACCGCCGCCCGCGGCTTCGGCGGCGGGCCGCTCTACGTCCTGCGCCGCCACGTCGTGCCCGGCATCGGGCCGCTGGTCGTCATCGGCTTCGTCAACTGGGCCGGCGTGGCCATCGGGCTCGAAGCGGGGCTGTCTTTCCTCGGCCTCGGTGACCCGACCGGCGTGAGCTGGGGGCTCACGCTGAACCGGGCCCTGAGTGAGCAAGGCATCTACTTCAGCGACATGTGGACGTGGTGGGTCCTCCCGGCCGGGCTGGGGATCACCGCCGCGGTGCTGGGCTTCACCTTCCTGGGGGTGGCGCTCGAGCCCCGCTTCAACCCGCGGTGGCTGCGGTCGTCGTAGTGTCCGGCGGCGACGGCGACGTCGACAAGGTGTCGAACGCACCTACCCGATGGCAGGCCCCGGGTGGTAGACCGCACCGTCGCTGAGGACAACGTGGGGCGAACGGGGCCTGGCCCCCCCATCGACGGAGGAGCGCGGGATGGACGATCGACAGGACGACACCGGACCACTGCTGCCGGGCATGGGCCGGCGCCAGTTCCTCGTCTTCGGCCTCGGCGGCGCCGCCGCCTTCACGATCGGCGCCTGCAGCAGCGACGACGAGACGGCATCGGGTGCGGGTTCGGGCGCGACGTCAGGGACCGAGCCCGGTGCCGAACCGACCGATCTGGAGCCGGCACCGCGGCCGACCGTGCGGCTGCCCTTCGGCGCGTTCGGGTTCCCGTCGCCGTTCTCGTCCAACGGCCCACCGGGGTACGTCCAGATGAGCCTGCTCTACGACACCTTGCTCTGGAAGGACAGCACCGGCGAGCCCCTCCCCTGGCTGGCCGAGAGCTTCGAGCGCTCCGACGACGACCTGACCTTCACCTTCGAGCTGCGGCCCGACGTGCTGTGGAGCGACGGCACGCCCCTCACTGCGGAAGACGTCGTCTTCACCTTCGATTTCTACGCCGGCCTGGAAGGTCTACCGCCGCCGGTGGTCGCCCAGGCCCCGCAGGGCATCGCCTCGGTGACGGCCAGCGGCCCCACCACCGTGGCGATCACGCTTGAGAGCCCGGACGTCACCTTCCCCGAGCAGGTGGCGGGGACGATCCCGATCATCCCCCGCCACATCTGGGAGGGCATCACCGACCCGGCCGCCGAGCAGGACGTCGCCATCCTCGTCGGGTCCGGCCCCTACGTGCTCGACTCGGCCTTCGAGGGCGACGGCAGCCCGTTGCTCTACGTCGCCAACGACGAGTACTTCCTCGGTACCCCGTTCGTCGAGCGCATCGAGTTCACCGAGATCGAGGACCAGTTCGCCGCCCTCCTCGGCGACGCCGTCGACTCGGGCGTCGGCACCGGGTTGCGCGACGACATCCTCGGCCCGTTCGAGAACGACGACCGCTTCGGCATCCTCACCTCGCAGGGGCAGTCCACGACGGGGCTCTACTTCAACCTGACCAAGGGCGGCGCGCTGGCCGACGCCGGGTTCCGGCGGGCGTGTGCCATGGCCATCGATCGCCAGGACCTCGTCGACCGCTTGGCCGGCGGCAACGGTAGGCCCGGCAACCCGGGCTTCCTCGGCGAGGAGAACCCCTTCGTCGCCGACGTCGAGCAGTACGCGTTCGACGTCGAGGGCGCCAACACCCTCCTCGACGACGCCGGCTTCGCCCGCGCCGACGGGGGGGGCCGTCAGGGGCCCGACGGCGCGCCGCTCAGCTTCGAGCTGCTCGTCAGCAACCTCGAGACGGCCCTGGGCGAGCTGGTCTCCGCCGCCCTGGGCGAGATCGGCGTCGAGACGACCATCAGGGCGGCCGAGCCCGGCCCCGGGATCTTCGGTGCGAAGTTCTCCGGGCAGTTCGACCTGGTGCTGCTGGGGTTCCCCGGCCCGAGCGCGGGAAGCCTGAACGGCGACCCCGATCTCCTCCGGCGGGTCTTCTCGTCCGAGGCCCCGCCGTCGCTCACGAGTGCCGTCGGCTACGCCAACCCGGCCTTCGACGAGCTGGCCGCCGAGCAGCGGGTCACCTTCGACGAGGACGAGCGGGCGACCATCGTCGCCGAGATGCAGGCGCTCATCGCCGAGGACGTCCCCATCATCTCGTTGTTCTCGCCCGACAGTACCTTCGTGTTCCGCACCGACGTGCTCGAGGAGTGGTACCGGACGCCCGGCCGCTACCCGATCGACATCGACAACAAGCAGCTGTTCGTCACCGGGCTCAGCACCGGGGTGACCATCCGGCCCATCGAGTAGCCATCTCGGCACCC
>JBBJOU010000020.1:0-13664 GCA_037724305.1 Acidimicrobiales bacterium | reverse complement strand
CGGCCCCGTCCGCCGCGACGTCGTGCGCGCCATCGAGATCAGCGACGCCGAGAGCGGCGACCTCGTCCTGCGCGCCGACCTGGCGTAGCTCAGCCGGTGGCGGCGCGGATGGCTCGCCAGACCCGCTCGGGGGTGCAGGGCATGTCGATGTGGCGGACGCCGAGGTGGGCGAGGGCGTCGCAGACGGCCGACTGCACCGCCGGGGCGGAGCCGATGGTGGCCGACTCGCCGATCCCCTTGGCCCCCAACGGGTTGACCGTCGTGGGCGTGGCCACGGCGACCAGCTCGAAGCCGGGCAGGTCGGGCGCCGACGGGATGGCGTAGTCGACCAGGGTGGCGGTGCGGGGGTTGCCGTCGGCGTCGAAGGCCACCTGCTCGTAGAGCGCCTGGCCCACGCCCTGGGCCAGGCCGCCGTGGCGTTGGCCCTCGGCCAACAGCGGGTTGAGGATGCGGCCGGCGTCGTCAGCGGCCACGAGGCGGCGCAGGCGGGCGTCGCCGGTCTCGGTGTCGACCTCGACCACCGCCACATGGGCGCCGAACGGGAACGTGGGCTGGCCGGCCTGGAAGTCGGCCTCCTCGGTGAGCGGGGCACCGTCGGCCTCGGCGCGCGCGGCCACCTCGACCCAGCCGACGTCGACCGCCGGCGTCCCGGCCACGTGGAAGCGGCCCCGCGCCCGGTCGACGACGACGTCCTCGGGCGCCGCCTCCAGGAGGTCGGCGGCGAGGCGTCGCGCCCGATCGACCACGGCCCCGGCGACGGCGTCGACGGCGGCGCCACCCAACTGCAGCGAGCGGGACCCCATCGTGCCGCCACCCCGGGCCACCTCGTCGGTGTCGCCGTGCACGACGACGATGCGCTCGACCGGGATGCCGGTGCCGGCGCTCGCCACCATGGCGAAGGCGGTGCCGAGGCCCTGGCCGTGGGGCGAGGCGCCCGTGCGCACGACGGCGGACCCGTCGGTGAGCACGTCGATGCGGGCGTGCTCGCTCTCGGCGGTGGGCCCGGCGGTCACCTCGACGTAGGTCGATACGCCGATGCCGAGCGCGATCGGGTCGCCGGCCGCCCGCCGGCGGTCCTGCTCGGCTCGCAGCGCCTCGTAGCCGGCGGCCGCAAGCGCCTCGTCGAGGGCGTGCTCGTAGTCACCGCAGTCGTAGGCGGTGCCCATCTGGTTGGTCACCGGCTCGGCGAAGGGCGGGCGCAGGTTGGTGCGGCGCACCTCGACCGGGTCGAGGCCGACCTCGGCGGCGAAGAGGTCCATGGCCCGCTCGACGGCGGCGGTGGCCTCGGGGCGGCCCGCGCCGCGGTAGGCGATGACCGGGGTGGTGGTGGTGACCACCGACGACGTCGCGCACTCGACCCGCTCGAAGGCGTAGGTGCCGGGCGCCATCATCCGGGTGAGGGACGGCAGCGTGGCACCGACGTCGGGGTAGGCGCCGCTGTCCTGGAGCACGGACAGGCGGTAGGCGAGCACGGTGCCGTCACGACGCCCGCCGATCTCGACCAGCTGCACCTGGGCCCGGCCCTGGCCCATGGCCACCAGGTTCTCCGATCGGGTCTCCGACCACCGCACGGGTCGGCCGATCCGCCGGGCCAGCCATGGCAGCAGCAGGTCCTCGGGGTGGGCGCCGATCTTGGCGCCGAAGCCGCCGCCGACGTCGGGCACGATCACGTGGACCTGCGAGGGCTCCAGGTCGTAGTGCTCGGCGAGGCCGTCGCGCACGTCGTGGGCGTTCTGGGTCGACACCCACAGCGTGGCCCGACCGTCGATCCAGGCGGCAGCCGAGGCCCGCCCTTCGAGCGGCACCGCCGCCACCCGCTGGTTGACCAGGCGCTCGGTCACCACCACCTCGCAGCCGGCGAAGAGGTCGTCGTCGCGCCCGTCGTCGAGCTCGATGGCGAGGTTGGTGCCCGCCCCGGGGAACAGCAGCACCTCGTCGGCGGCAGCGTCCTCGGGGTCGACCACCGCCGGCAGCGCCTCGTAGTCGACGAGCACCGCTTCGGCGGCGTCGGCCCCCTGCGCGACGGTCTCGGTGAGTACGGCGGCGACGGGCTCGCCCACGAAGCGGACCCGGTCGACGGCAAGGAACGGGCGGGCCATGGCCGGGTTGTCGACCGGCCGCTCGGGCGCGATGGGGTCGAGGTCGATGTCGGCCCCGACGATCACGTCGATGACGCCCGGCATCGCCCGGGCCGCCTCGGTGTCGACGGTGCCCAGCGTGGCGTGGGCCACCAACGAACGCACGTAGGTGACGTGCGCCGCCCCGGCGAGGCGCTCGTCACGGACATCGGCGGTGTAGACGGCCTCGCCCCGGAGCATCCGGGGGTCCTCGACGCGCACGACCCGGGTGCCGAGGATGCTCATGGCGGCGACCCTACGCGTGGCCTCCGAAGACGGCGGGGCCGACGCCGCACCGCGAGGCGCTACTCGTCGGCGGCGGGGTCGACGGCGGCGCCGCCGACCTCAGGGGCGGGGCGGGCCTCGTCGAGGGGACCGGTGGGCGTGGTGGCGGCGGCCAGGGCGCCGAAGGGCCAGGCGTCGGGCACGGGCAGCGGGGGCGGGGGTGGCGGCAGGATGGCGTAGGCCTCCTCGCCGGGGCGCACCAGGCCGTACTGCTCGCGGGCCAGGCGCTCCACCTCGGCGTCGGTGCGCAGGGCCTCGGCCCGCTCGTCGAGGGCGACGTTGGCCGAGCGGAGCGTCTCGAGGCGGGCCTCGGCTTCGGCGATGGCGGCGCGCTGGGCGAGCAGCGAGCGGGTCGGGAACACGCCGACGAACAGGAAGGCCACCAGCGCCGCCGAGACGACGACGGGCACCAGGACCCGGCTGCGGCGCCGGGCGCGGGCCCGGCGGATGGCCCGTCGCCCGGCACGGGTCTCGTCGTTCACCGCCACCCGCCCTACCCCTGCCCGGCGGTGCGGGGGGCGAACGCGTCGCGCCCCAGATAGCGGGCGGTGTCGCCCAGCTCCTCCTCGATGCGCAGGAGCTGGTTGTACTTGGCGACTCGGTCGGAGCGGGCAGGGGCACCCGCCTTGATCTGGCCGCAGTTGGTGGCCACCGCCAGGTCGGCGATGGTCGTGTCCTCGGTCTCGCCCGAGCGGTGGCTCATCACCGCGGTGTAGCCCCGGGTGGAGGCCAACGCCACGGTGTCGAGGGTCTCGGTGAGGGTGCCGATCTGGTTGACCTTGACCAGGATCGAGTTGGCCACCCCGGCGGCGATGCCCCGCCCGAGGCGCTCGACGTTGGTCACGAAGAGGTCGTCGCCCACCAGCTGCACCCGGTCGCCGAGGGCGGTGGTGAGCGCCGCCCACCCGTCCCAGTCCTCCTCGTCGCAGCCGTCCTCGACGGAGATGATCGGGTAGCGATCGCACAGCGAGGTGAGTAGGTCGACCAGCTCAGCCGACGACAGCACCCGGCCCTCGCCGTCGAGGTGGTAGGCGCCGTCGCGGTAGATCTCGCTGACGGCGGCGTCGAGGGCGATGGCGATGTCCTCACCGGCGGTGAACCCGGCGCGCTCGATGGCCTCGACCAGGATCTGCACGGCGGCCTCGTTCGACTCGAGGTCGGGCGCGAAGCCCCCCTCGTCGCCCAGGGCGGTGGCCAGGCCCCGCTCGCCCAGGATGGCCTTGAGGGCGTGGTAGGTCTCGACCCCCCAGCGCAGGCCCTCGGAGAAGCTGGCGGCGCCGACCGGGACCACCATGAACTCCTGGATGTCGATGTTGTTGGCGGCGTGGGCGCCGCCGTTGATCACGTTGAGCATGGGGACGGGCAGGACGTGGGCGTTGGTGCCGCCGACGTAGCGGTAGAGGGGCAGGGCCAGCTCGGCGGCGGCGGCCCGGGCGACGGCGAGCGACACGCCGAGCAGGGCGTTGGCGCCCAGGCGGTTCTTGGAGTCGGTGCCGTCGAGGTCGAGGATGGCCCGATCGACGCCGCGCTGATCGAGAGCGTCGAGCCCGACCACCTCGTCGCGCAGCTCACCGTTGACGTTGGCCACCGCGATGGTGACGCCCTTGCCGACGTAGCGGTCGCCGCCGTCGCGCAGCTCGACGGCCTCGAACTGCCCGGTCGACGCGCCCGACGGGACCATGGCCCGCCCGCTGGCGCCCGAATCAAGGTGCACCTCGACCTCGACGGTCGGGTTGCCACGGGAGTCGAGGACCTCCCGGCCGATGACGTGGTCGATGTCGCTCATCAGCGCTGCCTGTCTGGGCGCTCGGCGGCGCGCCTGTTGCCGGTGTGTCTCCTGGGGCGCATGGTACTCATGTGAGGGACGGCGCCAGTGCACGGTCCCGGCGGCGCGAGGCCGACGACGACCTACGCTGCACGGACGATGGGCGTACGGGTGGCGGCGGGAACGGCGGCGCAACTGGCGGCCGCACCGGGGACGGTGGCCCTGCGCGCCCTGGTGGAGGACCCTTCCCACGTCCCCGCCGCCGTGCGGGCCGCCCGCCTCGCCCGCGTCGACCTCCTCGGCCTGGCGGCCGGCGGCCGCCGCCCCGGGACACCGGCGCCCCGATTGGCGCCGGTGGTCGATCTCCTCGGCGGCCCGCTGCTCGTCGCCACCGGCCTCGACCTCGACGAGGGCGCGTTGGCGGCGGTGCCGGGCATCCTCGCCGACCGGTTGCAGGCCGCCGCCATCGACGCCACCGTCGCCGCCGTCGGCGTGGGCGGGCCACTGGACGCCCTCGACGAGGTGCCGTCGTGCGCCGTGCTGCGCCTGTTCGGCGCGCCCGGCGGCCCGGGGCCGGGGCCGGACTGGGTCGAGGTCGCCTCCGCCTGGGCGCTCGCCGGGGACCCCGCTGACGGCCCGGCTGCGGCTCGGGTGCTCGGCGTCGAGCTGGCCGGCGACGCCACGGTCCCGGCCCGCCACCTGGCGGCGGCCGCCACCGCCCGGGCGTGGGCGGACCTGGTGGTGGGCAACCTCGCCGGACGCCTCCGGGTGGTATCGGTGACCTACGGGCGCCTCCCCCACCTCGCCCTCGCCGTCGGCGGTCCGGGAGCCGGTCCCGACGAGCTCGCCGAGCTGGCCGCTCCCCTGCTCGACATCGCCCGGGAGCTGGCCGCCGACCTGGCGTATGCCTGCCTGGACCTCGAACCCACCTTCGCCGGTCTCGCCCTCGGGCCGCCCGTCGACGGGTGGCGGGCCCTGGGCGGGGCCGACCCGGTACGGGTGGCGGCCCACGCCGTCGACGTGGTGGTACCCGACGCCTTCGCCTGGCAGCTCCTCGGTCGCGGTCACACCGCCCGGCTGGCGGCGGCGCGGGTGCGCCTGGGCGACGTCGCCGAGCCCCTCGGCGACGGGCGGTCCGAGGTGGTGATCGGCACCCTCGCCGAGTGGGCGCCCGGCACCGCGTCGCGCGCCGCCGTGCGGTCCCACGCCATCGAGCTGCTCGACGCCCTGCTGGTCGACGACGAGGAGCTCGCCGAGCTGGAGGCCGCCCGGGCCGGGTGGACGGGACCGGCCAGCGGCTTCGACGACGCCGCCCTCCCGGACCTGGCCGGCGTCCGCCTGGTGGCCCGTCCCACCCGCCGGCGCTCGTCGTCGCTCACCCTGCTCGAGCTCGCCGCCTGGCTGGGCGGCCTCCCCCACAGCGACGACCCGGCCACGGTGGCCCGCCCCCTCGCCACCTACGCCCGTCTGCTGGCCGCCGCGCTCGACGACGACCGTCGGGCCGGGCTCGTGGCGTCGGCCGCCCGCCTGGTCGGCACGGCCGGCGACGCCCATGCCGACCGGGCCCGCCGCTGGCAGCTGGCCGGGTCGCTGGCTGCCCTGCACGCCCCGGCGTGGCTGCGGGCAGCCGGCCTCCACGACGTCGCCGCACGGCTGGCGCCGGCCGCCGCCGGAGCCGGCCCGGCCGAGGCCGGAGTCCTGGTCGAGGTGCTCGGCGCCACCGTGGCGACCGCCGCCCGCCACCACGCGCTGACGGTCGCCCTGGCGGCGGTGGGCGAGGACGACGACGCCGGTGATGCGGCGGCGTCAGCCGCGTGGGCGGCGTGGGAGGGCGTCGCCGAGGCGACCGGTTGGGTGGCGGCGTCGGAGGCCGCCACCGACGACACCAGCGGCGAGGTGGCCGCCCGCGCCGATCAGCGCGTCATCGAGCTGGCCCGCCACGCCCACGAGGAGGGCCCGAGCCCGGTCGAGGCCGGCATCGGGCGCACGGCGTGGCAGAGCGCACTCGACGCACTCGCCGGCGAAGCGTGGGAACAGGGGTGGCGAGCCGCCGACGAGGGCGGGCGGGCGGCGGCCGGCATCGCCCTACGCCCCGAGATGAGCCGGGCGGCGGTCACCGCCCTCGGGGCCGACGAGTCGGGGGCGGCCCTCGACGTGGCCGAGCGGGCAGCGCGCGACGCGCTGGTGCGCGCCGCCCTGCGCCGCGGTGGCGGCGACGCCGGCCGGATGTCGCCGTGGGACGAGGGGTTCGCCGCCGCCCAGTCCTCCGAGGGTGCGGGCGCCTGGGCCGAGGTGGTCGACGCCGCCCGGCGGGCGGTCGGCGACGGCACCTGGGCCAGCGCCATGGCCGACGCCCGCACCGCCGTCGACGCCACGCTGGCCGACGCCGGCGACGTCGTTGATCGCGTGGTGGTCGTGGCCCTCGCCCGCGAGGCCAGCGGCCTCGCCGCCCGCTGCGTCGCCCACCGGGCGGCGGCGGTCGCCATCGCCGGCGGCGGCGACGCCGACGACGCCGCGGCGGCCGCCCTCGCCCCCTGGGCCGACGTGCTCAGCGACGCGGCCGTCGCCCTCCTCGCCGACCTGGTGGCGCCCCCGCCCTGACCGCCCGAGGCGGCGTCCGCAGCGTCGGCGACAGGAGCCAGGCCCCGACGCGCCTCAGGGCTCGGCCGCCGCCCGCACCCGGTCGGCGGCCGCCCGCAGCGCCACCTCGGGATCGACGCCGGTCGCCCCGGTGGCGGCGACCACGGCGAGCAGGAGGTCGCCGACGGCGGTGGCGTCGAGCCCGTCGAGATCGAGCGCGGCCAGGTTGGTTTCGGGGTCGACGACGGCCGGCTCGGCGCCGATGGCGCGCGCCTTGCGCAGGACCTTGTGGGCGTAGTGCAGCGCCGGCAGGGTGGCCGGGATGCCGTCGAAGACCGACACCCGGCCCTTCTCGGCCCGCTTGCGGGCCTCCCAGCCGGCGGCGACATCGGCGGCGCTGAGCGACGGGTCGGCCGTGGCCCCGAACACGTGGGGGTGGCGCGCCACCAGCTTGTCGTGGATGCCGCGAGCGACGTCGGACAGGGTGAAGGCACCGGCCTCACGGGCGATGGCGCTGTGGAGGACCACCTGGAACAGCAGGTCACCGAGCTCCTCCTCGAGGTGGGCGTAGGGCTCGCCGGCGGGATCGGGAACGGGCCCGTCGAGGCCGCCGATGGCCTCGAGCACCTCGTGGGCCTCCTCGAGCAGGTAGCGGGTGAGGCTGACGTGGGTCTGGTCCCGGTCCCACGGGCAGTCGTGGCGGAGGCGCTGAACGAGCTCGTCGATGCGGACCACCTCGGCGGCGACGGGGGAGGCGGCCACCGGCACGTAGACCGACGTGAGGTGGTCGGGCTCGACGGTGCGATCGAGGTCAGCCCACGCCACCGCCACCATCGCCTCGTCGGGCAGGCCGAGGCGCTGGAGCAGCACCGCCCCCTCGGGCGCCTCGTGCTCGAAGGCCAGCTTCACGTCGGACAGCACCCGGCGGTTGTGGCAGTGGGCGATCAGCAACGGGCCCCTCTGGCCCGCCGCCGCCTCGGCGAAGCGGTGGCCGTCGACGAGGCGGACGCCCTCGGCGAAGGGGTCGACGCCGAGGCGCACCCAGGCGAGGTCGACGAAGGAGAGCGCCGGCACGACGTCGACCTCCACGCCCGCGGCGGTGGCCTCGGCGACGAGGAGGTCGACGGTGCGCTCGAGCACCCGGGGCGAGCCAGGCACGACGTAGAGCACCTCGCCGTGCACCGCGGCGGCGGCCAGCAGCGCCTCCGCGATGCGGCGGTAGACGGCGTCGAATGTGGGCTCGGACTCGTAGGCGTCGTCGAAGGTGGTCGTCCCCGCCAGGAGCGACGCCGCCGGATGGCGGGCCGTGCGCAGGAAGCGGGCGGCCGGCGCGACGCGGTCGATGGCGTCCAGGGCGGCCCGCGTCACCAGGTCGGGCCCGGCGGGGCCCAGCCCGACGACGGTGATGCGGGCGCGCCGGGCCATCGGGTTCGTCCGCCTCGCTCGCTCAGCCGGTGGCGGGTGGCGCCTCGACCGGCGCGTCGGTGCCCCCGGTGGCGGGGTCGTCCTCCGGGGCCGCCGCCGAGGCGGGCACGACGGCGGCCTGCGCCGGGTCCCACGTGCCGTAGCGGGGGTCGACGTCGACCTCGACCGAGGCGAGGGCCTCGTCGAAGAACTCGCCGAACGCGGCGCTGGCAGCCTCGGCGATGGCGGCGGCGACCGTCTCGCGCACGTCGTCGAGCTCCGGCACGCCGATCGAGTCGACCCGGATCAGGTGGAAGCCGAACTCGGTCTGCACCGGGGCGCTGACGGCACCCACCGCGAGCCCGGGGATGGCGGCGGCGAAGGGCTCCACGAACGGGAAAGGCGCACTCTCGGGGAAGCAGCCGAGGGAACCACCCTCGGCTGCGCTCGGGTCGGTCGAGCGGGCGGTGGCGGTGGCATCGAAGTCGGCGCCGGCGGCCAGCTCGCCCCCGATGGCCGTCGCCTCCTCCACGGTGGCCACCAGGATGTGGCTGACGCAGGTGCCGGCGAAGTCGTCCTCGTTGGCCTCGAAGTAGTCGGCGACGGGGTCGTCGGCCACGCACGGCTGGCCGATGCCGTCGGCCTGCAGGGCGAGCACGGCGGCGTTCCACTCGAGCAGCTGGTCGCGGTACCCGTCGGGGAAGGCGTCGAAGACGGCCTCGGGATCGACGTCAGGGTCGTCGGCGAAGGCCGGCGTGAGGTTGTTGGCGATGATGTCCTCGCGGGCAGCGTCACGGCACTCGTCGTCGACCTCCAGCTCCCGGGCGGCGACCTCGTTGAGCACGAGCGTGTAGGTGATCTGGCGGGACAGGACCTGACCGGCGAAGGCGGCGTCGAAGGTGCCGTCGTCCTCGCCCAGCACCGGTGTGCCGGCCTGGTCCCCGCCCTCGCCCTCGATGGCGGCGCGGTAGGCGTCGTTGGCGGCGATCGCCTCGAGCTCGTCGACGACCTCCTGCGGAGCGATCTCGGTGCCGCCCACGATTGCGGCCGGGCGGGCCTCGCCGTCCTCGCCGCAGGCACCGAGCACGGCGGCGGCGGCGAGGACGAGAGCGGCGGTGCGGCGGGAGGGGCTCACAAGGCGAACGACCCTATCCCGGACCGCTCCGGCGACCCAGGCGCCGGGTGGACGGTCAGCGGGCGCCGGCCCGGCTCCGGCGGGGCGACGAGCCGGCGACGGTGCCCGCCGGCGTCGCGGCCTCGCCTGCGGGCTCGCCGCCCTCCGGGGGCAACAGCTGGCGGAGCAGGGCGATGACGCCCTGGATCAGCTGCGACCCGCCGGTCGTCACCGGGAGCTGGACCTGGCCCAGGTCGGGCTTGTAGACCGCGCCCCGCACCAGGCGTTTCAGGCGCACCTCCTGGCTGACCTTGAGCTCGAGCGGCGCCACCCGGGCGACGTAGGCGGGCCCGCCGAACCCGGCCCCGGGGCCCTTGGCCACGTGCACCTCGCGGATGCCGAGCCGGGAGGCCTCGGCCCGCAACAGGGCCACCTCGAGCAGGGCGTCGGCGGCGGCCGGCACCGCGCCGTAGCGGTCGATCCACTCGGCGCGGATGTCGGCGACGTCGGCCTCGGTGGTGACCGCGGCGAGGCGCCGGTAGGCCTCGAGTCGGAGGTCCTCGCGCGGCACGTACTCGGGCGGCAGGTGGGCGGCGACGGGCAGGTCGAGCTTGATCTCGGCCGGGACCGGGACGGGCTCGCCCTTCAGCTCCGCTACCGCCTCGTTGACCATCTGGCAGTAGAGGTCGTAGCCCACCGCCGAGATGTGACCGGACTGGGTCTGGCCGAGGAGGTTGCCGGCGCCGCGGATCTCGAGGTCGCGCATGGCGATCTTGAAGCCGCTGCCGAGCTCGGTGGTCTCGCCGATGGTCTTGAGCCGCTCGTAGGCCGTCTCCGACAGCGACTTCTCGGGTGGGTAGAACAGGTAGGCGTAGGCCCGCATCCCGGCCCGGCCCACCCGGCCCCGGAGCTGGTGGAGCTGGCCCAGGCCGAGGCGGTCGGCGCGGTCGACGACGAGGGTGTTGACCGTCGGCATGTCGATGCCGGACTCGATGATGGTCGTGCACACGAGGACGTCGTACTCGCCCTCCCAGAAGTCGAGCACCACCTGCTCGAGCGTGCCCTCGTCCATCTGGCCGTGGGCGACGGCCACCCGGGCCTCGGGCACCAGCTCGCGCACCCGGGCGGCGGCGGCCTCGATGTCCTGCACCCGGTTGTGCACGAAGAACACCTGGCCCTCACGGAGCAGCTCCCGGCGGATGGCCTCGGCCTCGGCCCGCTCGTCCTGCTCGCCGACGTAGGTGAGGATGGGCTGGCGCTCGGCCGGCGGGGTGTTGAGCAGCGTGAGGTCGCGAATGCCGGTGAGGCTCATCTCGAGCGTGCGGGGGATCGGCGTGGCCGTCATGGTGAGCACGTCGACGTTGGCCTTGAACGCCTTGATGCGCTCCTTGTGGTTGACGCCGAAGCGCTGCTCCTCGTCGACCACCAACAGGCCGAGGTCCTTGAAGGCGATGTCGTCGGCCAGCAGCTTGTGGGTGGCGATCACCACGTCGACCTCGCCGCTGGCCAGGCCCCTGACGACGGCACGGGCCTGGGCCGGCGTGAGGAACCGGCTGAGCACCTCGACCCGCACCGGGTAGGCGGCGTAGCGGTCAGCGAAGGTCTGGAAGTGCTGCTGGGCCAGCAGCGTGGTGGGCACCAGCACCGCCGCCTGCTTGCCGTCCTGCACCGCCTTGAACACGGCGCGGATGGCCACCTCGGTCTTGCCGAAGCCGACGTCGCCGCACACCAGGCGGTCCATGGGGCGGTCGGCCTCCATGTCGGCCTTGACGTCGTCGATGGCCCGGAGCTGGTCGGGTGTCTCGGCGAAGGGGAAGGCGTCCTCCAGCTCGCGCTGCCACGGGGTGTCGGAGGCGAAGGCGTGGCCGGGGGCGCTGACCCGCGCCTGGTAGAGGACCACCAGCTCCTGGGCGATCTCCTGGACCGCGGCGCGAACGCGTGACTTGGTCTTGGTCCAGTCGCCACTTCCCAGCCGGGACAACGAGGGCTGGTCGCCGCCGGTGTAATGGCGGACGGTGTCGATCTGGTCGGAGGGGACGTAGAGCTTGTCGTCGCCCCGGTACTCGAGCAGCAGGTAGTCGCGCTCCACGCCCCCGATCGCCCGCTTGACCATGCCACCGAAGCGGGCCACGCCGTGCTGGACGTGCACGACGTGGTCGCCCACGCTGAGGTCGTCGAAGAATCGCTCGGCATCGCGGCGGCGGGGCCGGGGGGCGCGGTGGGTGCGGCGCCGGCCGGTGAGGTCGCCCTCGGCGAGGACGGCCAGCCCGATGGCGGGCAGGATGGCGCCCCGCTCGATGGCGCCGACGGCGACCTCGGGGCTGAGGCCCCGATCCGCGAGCAGGGTCCGCAACCGGGGGGCGGAACCCTCGGTGTCGGCGGCCACCACGACGCGGGTCCCGGCGGCGGCGAGCGAGCGGAGCTGGCCGACGAGGCGGTCGCCGTCGCCGCCGACCGGTTCCCACGGCACCGCGGCAATGGCCGGGTGGTCGGGCCCCTCGGGCACGGGCACGACGGTGAGCACGGGCACGTCGGTGTGCTCGAGCACCCGCTCGAAGGGGAGGTGGAGCATGGGCCAGCCGCCGCCGGACGCCCCGTCGGTGGCGCCCCAGGTGCGGCTCAACGTGCGGGCCAGGTCGCCCTCCTCGGCAGCGATGTCGGCGGCGCGGTCGCGGCAGCGGCGGGGCTCGAGCACGACGACCTGGCCCTCGTCGGGGAGGAGGTCGGTGAGCAGGCGCTCGTCGTCGACCAGCCACGGCAGCCACGACTCCATGCCGTCGAAGTGCATCCCCTCGGCCAGGCGCTCCCACTGCTCGCGCCCCCACGGCTCGGTGGCGACCAGCCGCGCCGCTCTCGCCCGGGTGGCGTCGGTGGGGAGCAGCTCACGGGCGGGGAAGACGAGGGCCTCGTCGAGGACGTCGGTGGCGCGCTGGTCACCCACCGAGAACTCGGTGAGGCGGTCGATCTCGTCGCCCCACAGGTCGACGCGCACGGGGCGGTCGGCGGTGGAGGGGAACACGTCGACGATGGACCCGCGCACCGCGACCTCGCCCCGGTGCTCGACCTGCTCCTCGCGCCGGTAGCCGGCGCCGACCAGGGTGGCGACCAGCTCGTCGCGGTCGCGCTGCTCGCCGGGGCGAAGGGTGAGCGGCTCGACGCCGATGACGTCGGGGGCCAGGCGCTGCACCAGGGCCCGGACCGCCACGACCACCACGGCCGGGCGCATCGCCGGATCGGGATGGGCGACCCGCCACCGCGTGCGCAGGCGCCGCCCCATGGTCTCCACCCCGGGGCTGACCCGCTCGAAGGGCAGCGTCTCCCATGCCGGGAACAGCTCGACGGCGGGCAGGCGGCCGGCGGGGGCGTCGGCGGGATCGCCCATCCACGTCCCGAGGTCGCGCGCCAGGTGCTCGGCCGCCGTCGACGTCGGCACGGCGACGACCAGCGGGCGCCGGCTGCTGACGTGCGCCAGCCCGGCGAGGGTGAAGGCGCGCGCCGCCTCGGGCACCGCGAGGGTGACCCCCCGCCGCCCCAGCAGGCGGGTCACGACAGGGTCCTCGCGCAGCAGCGGGGGAAGTTCGGCGAGGGTCGTCATGGAGCCCGCCGAGGCTACCGGCCGACCGACTCGACGGCGTTCGGGCCGGATGGTGCCGACGACCGTTATCTCGGGCGTGTCGTCCCAGACGCCGCGGATGCCATGGAGCCGCATCGCCGAGTGGTGCGCAGCAGCGTGGCGGTCGGTCACCTGCCGGGCCCGCAAGGCCTGCCGGGTGACGATGCCGAAGGTCTCGGCCAGTTGGTGAGCCCAGGTTCCGTCCGTCACAGCCATGTGCCGGTTATACCGAAAGGGTGTGACACTCACCCTCCCCTGCTCGTTCTTTGTGGCTTGCGCCACCATGACGGTGGCTCAGCCCACAAAGAACGAGCAGGGTGGGGCATGGCGACTTGGGACGGCGACGACTACCAGGGGCGCTTCGACGCGCTGGCGGCGACGGGAGAGGACGTGCACGGCGAGGCCGACCTCGTGTGGTCGCTCGGGCCGACGTCGGTGCTCGACGCCGGCTGCGGCACCGGCCGGGTCGCCATCGAGCTGGCCCGGCGGGGCGCAGAGGTGGTGGGGGCCGACGTCGACGCGTCGATGCTGGCGACGGCCGGGCGCCTGGCACCCGAGGTCGACTGGGTGCACGCCGACCTCGCCGAGCTCGACCTCGGCCGCACCTTCGACGTGGTGGTCCTGGCCGGCAACGTCGTGCTGTTCACCCCGGCCGGCACCGAGGCGGCGCTGATCGCCGGTTGCGCCCGCCACGTCGGTGTGGGCGGAGCCCTCCTCAGCGGCTTCCAGCTCGGCCGGGGCTACGAGGTCGCCGACCTCGACGCCCACACCGCCGCCGCCGGCCTC
>JBBJOU010000019.1:0-14097 GCA_037724305.1 Acidimicrobiales bacterium | reverse complement strand
GCGTTGCTTTCAGGGTTCTTCCTCACGGCATTGCCGCACGCGGCATCAGGTGCCGTTACCGAAGGCCCCGACCCTCAGGTCGACGGCGGCGAGGTCAGAGGTCAATCCACCTCGGCTCGGGGGTGATCTCGTCGGTCGGTCGCACGCCGGGGCTGTCGGTCCCGCTGGATGACACCGTCATCAGCGGCTTGACCACCATCTCCCCCTCGCAGGGGATCTGGCACGAGAGGCGGGCTTGGCCGAGGAGCTCCCGCTCGGTGAGCCGCTCGCGCTCGGCATCGGTCATCCGGGACGGCTCGCCCACCTCGAACTGCACCCGACAGGTGGTGCACATCGCGTTGCCCCCGCACTTGTGGAGGATGTCGATGCCGAGGTCCTCCTTAATGGCCAGCACCAGCCGCTTGCCGTCTTCGACCTCAGCACGCCTGCCCTCGACGTCGATCGTGGCCATGAACGCTCCTCCTCGGTGGTGGTGCCCTCGCCGTGCGGTGGATCTCGGCGATCGGGCCCCCCTTGCTAGCCCAGACGACCCAGAAGCGCGGCGAAACCGGGGGAGGCGGCCACCATGCCGCGGTCTCGACGACCACTGGGGTCCTGCCATCTGTGACCGCGGCTAGCGCTCGCCTGGGCCGCTCCGACCGTAAGCGAACGGCACGGGGAGGTAGTCCGTGAGCGAATCGATCATCGCGTCCATCACCTCGTTGCGTCCGCCGTCGGCGCGGGACCCCTTTGCCATCGCGCTCCTGCCAGACGAGATCGACTCCAGCGGCGGCGGCAGCGCCCGCTGGATCGGCATACATCCTCATCACGCGAACATGGTCCGCTGAGAGGTCGCCAGCGATGCGCAACAAGATGAGGCCTCGCGTGTCCCGTTCAGAAGTCGACAACATCACGCGAGCGGTGGCGTTCGCTAGGTAGTCCAAGTGCTCCTCTGTCGCCGACCGCGCTGCGCTCAGACAGCCTTGCGCCATGGCGGCAACAGCGAGCCTTTCGTTGATGCTCGAAATATCACGAGCGAGAGCAGCGAGTCGTTGCGCGAACTTCTCCTGGAACTCCGCCGTGTTCTTGTCCAGAGCAGTCGGAAACCAGATCCGCAGCAGATTCGACGCAACGGCGGTGGGCGCACTCGCCTGAGCGACTGCCTCGATGTAGTCACGGAAGGTGCCCAGGCGAGTTGAACTTGGGATGGCCAAGTCGTCGTCGGTCACACCTCAGCCTGTCATCTCATCGGGTCTGACACTCTGGCGCCCAACCTCGTCGCCGTCCCCAATGTGCCGTTGAAGGACAGGGCCGCCGCCACCGAGGGACCATGGGTGGGGAGGAGCGGTGACAAGGCGCTCCCGCTGCCTGCTCACGCTGTCCTCGGGGGTCACCGGGTTCACCACCATTCACGCCGGGTCGCCCCGCCGCCCAGGCGCCCCACGGCACCGGAGGACCCGGAGGCGACGCCCGCAGCCGACCAATGAGATCGCCCGGAGCCGCGAATGTCAACGATGCTCGGGGTTGTCCTGGTCGGGCGAGCAACCGGCGTCCCACTCGCCGCGGACGTTGCCGTGGGCGGGGATGCCACCGGCGTCGCGCAGGAGGCGGGCCATGTGGAGGAGGTTCCAGGCCATGAAGGTGGCGTTGCGGTTGGTGAAGTCGTTCTCGGGGCCGCCCGAGCCCGGGTCGAGGTAGGACGGGCCGGGGCCCGCCTCGCCGATCCAGCCGGCGTCGGCCTGGGGTGGGATGGTGTAGCCGAGGTGTTGCAGCGAGTAGAGGATGTTCATGGCGCAGTGCTTGACGCCGTCCTCGTTGCCGGTGACCACGCAGCCACCCACGCGCCCGTAGTAGGCGTACTGGCCGGCGTCGTTGAGCTGCGCCGAGTTGCCGTAGAGGCGCTCGATGACCCGGGTGCACACCGACGACTTCTCACCCAGCCAGATGGGCGTGCCCAGGATCAGGATGTCGGCGGCGAGCACCCGCTCGGCCAGCGCCGGCCAGTCGTCGGTGGCGAAGCCGTGCTCGCGCATGTCCGGCTGCACCCCGGGCGGGAGGTCGAGATCGACGGCCCGCACGACCTCGACGGCGACGCCCTGGCGCTCGAGGACGCCGATGGGGAGGGCCAGCAGGCCGTCGGTGTGGGACCGTTCGGGCGATCGCTTCAAGGTGCAGTTGATCACCACGGCGCTGATCGGGATGTCGCGGTCCTCGGTCACCATCACACTCCGTCGCTCACGACTGGGGTGGCCTCGACCGAGGCCGGTGGCGCAGCTTCGCGCGCGCGCCGTCCCGATCGGGGCGGCCCGGATCGCCGCCGGCGCACGGTCTCTGCGACGAGCACGACTGCACCGACGGCCCACACCACGGCGATGTAGACCGCGAGGCCACGGGCGTAGTCGCGGGCCAGCAGCGAGGGGTTCGAGGCCTGACGCCCGTAGCCCCGCACGAAGGGCCACGCGACCAGGGCGAGGACGCCGCTCGTGGCCAGGCACCAGGTGAGCACGCTGCGGGTCGGGCCCGCCCGGACGACACGGTGCAGGACCCACCCGGCAACCAGCACCAGCGGCACGAGCACCAGGTCGTGGACGAGGGCACCACCCACCAGCCAGCGCCCGAGCTCCGCGGGCTTGGTGGACGCCGCGTCGACGAAAACACCCCGCAGGCCGTAGCCCATGATGGGCACGCCGACGATGGCGCCGACCCACGGGGCCCGACCGGCCCGGACCGGCCCCGCCGGCGCAGTCGGAGCAGGCGCACCGCTCACCGGACCACCAGCCGGGTGACCCATTTCGTCTGCATCACGCCCGGCCGGTTCGGGCCGATGAGGCGCAGGGGGGCGCCGTGGTCGGGGTGCAGCGGTTCGTCGTTCACCAGGAGGGCGAGCAGGGTGTCGGGGTCGGCCGCGTGGCTGCGGTTTAGGTCCGACCGGCCGTACAGGCTGTCGTCGGCCGACTCGACCCGCACCTCGGCATCGCCGGCCGCGCCGGCGAGGGCGAGGAGGTCGCGCACCGGTACACCGGTCCAGCGGGCCGAGGCGCTCCAGCCCTCGACGCAGGCGATGGGCAGGGTGGCCGAGCGCTGGGGCAGGGCCGCGAGGTCGGCGGCGGTGAGCCGCAGGGGGGTGTCGACCCGCCCTTCGACCAGGAGCGCCCACGTCGGGTCGTCGGCCAACTCCTCGGTGCCGGCACCCACCGCCGTCTTGTTGACGGGAAGGCCCTGCGGACCGTCTTCGGGGCGGCGCTGGGCGAGAGCCGAGAGCGGCGAGAGCACGGCGACCGTGCCGCCGCTGGTGGCGACCCAGACGAGCCCGACGGCGCCGGCCACCCCGGCGAGGAAGCCACGGCGTTCACCGCTGGTGGCGCGTACGAGGATCGGGTTGCGCTCGGCGACGGCGGCCCGGCGCAGCGCAGCGCGGCTGGTGGCCCACTGCACGCCGACGTGCACCACGAGGGCGCCGATCGTGATCCACGCCGCCCAGAAGTGCGCCCGGGGGAAGAAGAACGTCCACGGATACCACCGGGCGACGTTGGCGACGCCCGAGACCATGAGGAACACGGCGCCGCCCACGAGGGGCAGCAGCGCCAGGCGGGCGAAGAAATGGCCGACGGACCGCACCGGCGGCAGCGCCGTGAAGTGCGGGTAGACGACCCACAGCTTGGCCAGCAGGAGGGGGACCGAGGCGAGTCCGGTGGTGACGTGCACGCCCTGCGTGATCCGGTAGAACCCGGCCGGGCGCGACGGCCAGGCGAACCACGACGGTGGGTTCTGGATCAGGTGCGAGAGCACGCCGGTGGTGAAGCAGGCGGTGAAGGCGACGGCGAGAGCGATGCCGAGGATCGCAGCCGTGCGCGCCTCGTGGACGGGGTTGGTGAAGCGCTCGGCGGGATCGCCGACGCGCTCGACCGCAGCCGCGCCCCGCCGCCGGACGCCCTCGAAGCTCATGGCCGCACCGCCCGGGCGAACCACCGGCCGTCGCCGACATCGAAACCGACCGGTACGAGCCCGACCGCCGCCGCCAGCGCCGGCCAGCCGTCCGCCCCCACCCGCGCCCACGGGAACCAGGGCCCGACGACGTCGTCGACCTCGACGCGCACCGTGAGCTGCTCGTCGCCGCGACCAGGTGGCTCGACCTCCACCACGGCCTGGCCCCCCCGTCCCAGGAGCTGCGCCACCCGCCGCAGGAGGGCGAGCGGGACGCCGCCGATGCCGACGTTGCCGTCGAGGAGCAGCACCGTCGACCATCGCCCCTCCCCCGGGAGCGGACCGAACACCGAGCGGCACAGCGCGGGAGCACCACGCCCGACCGCCTCGGCAACGGCACCGGGGGCGGGGTCGATGCCGAGCACGGCGCGGCCGTCGGCGGCGAGGGCGGCGGCGATGCGACCGGGCCCGCAGCCGACGTCGAGCACGGGGTCGGCGACGGCGGCGAGCAGCGCCCGCTCGACGTCGTCGGGGGCCGCCCGCCAGCGGTCGACGTCGAGAGCCAGCACCGCGCCGTCGGCGGTGCGCAACACGGCCGGCGGGCGGCCGGGCGTCACGGGACCGGCAGTTGCGGCGTGCACGGTGGCGAACGTGGCGGTCACCGGGCGCCCCCGCTGCGGTCGACCGCGGTCCGACCGGGCCCGGGACCCACGGCGTCGGCGACCGCCCGGGCGAAGCGGGTGCCGGGGGCCGAGTCGGCGACGGCGAAGGCATCGGTGGCGGTGTCGACGTCGCGCCGGACAGGCAACTCGCTCGTACGCAGGCCGAGGCAGTGGAGCCGGTCGAGCTGGCGGGCCCCGGTGTCGGCCCGGCTGGTCGGGACGCCGAGGAAGGCCAGCGGATGGGGCCGGCGGAACCCGATCGCCCACCAGCCGCCGTCCTCGGCGCAACCGAGGACGGCATCGGTGCCGGGGCGAGCGAGGGTGGCAAGGGCCTCGTCGAGGTCGGTGACCGTGACCTGCGGGGTGTCCATGCCCACCTGCAGGCCCGGACCGCCGACCTGCGCCCACGCCGACGTCAGCCGGGCGGCCAGGTCGCCCTCGCCCTGCGCGATCACCTGCACGCCGGACGGGAGCCAGGGCCCGGGGGCGCCGTCGAGGGCCAGCACGACCCGGTCGGCACCGCAGCGCCCGGCGGCCTCGAGGGTGTCGGCCAGTGCCGCCTCGGCGATGGCGGCGGCGTCGGCGGCGTCGAACGGCGGGCACAGGCGGGTCTTGACCCGGCCCGGCACCGGGGACTTGGCCACCACGAGGAGGTGCACGATGGCGAGCGTAGGGACGGCCGGGCACCGGCCGGGCCGGGAACGGTCCCTGTTCCGAGGACGGCAAGGCCCCTTGCGAAGCGGTGAACTCCTGCCGCCGGCGCCGCGCACCGTTCATGATGCGGACCTACTGTCCACGGGATGCTCGACGGCCGACCGCAGCGCGTGCTCGTTGTCGACGACGACGCCACCGTGGCCGACGTGCTGTCCCGGTACCTCGAGCGCGAGGGCTTCGTCGTCGAGGCCATGGCCGACGGGCGCGAGGCCCTCGACCGGGCCCTTGCCGACCCACCCGACCTGGTCGTGCTCGACCTCATGCTCCCGGGCATGGACGGTCTCGAGGTGTGCCGCCGGTTGCGGGCCCTCGCGCCCGTTCCCGTCATCATGCTGACCGCCCGGGGCCAGGAGGCCGACCGCATCCTCGGCCTCGAGCTCGGTGCCGACGATTACGTGGCCAAGCCGTTCTCGGCCAAGGAGCTGACGGCCCGGGTGAAGGCCGTGCTGCGGCGCGCAGGGGGCGGGATCGGTGGGGCACGGGAAGCGCCCGCCCGTCTGGTCGACGGCGACCTGGTGGTCGACATCGCCGCTCGCCAGGCTCGTATCGGCGGCAGCCCGGTCGCCCTCACCGCCCGGGAGTTCGAACTGTTGGCGTTCCTCATGCGCCATCCCCGCCAGGCGTTCCGCCGCGAGGAGCTCCTCCAGCAGGTGTGGGGCTACGCCTACGGCGACACGTCGACCGTCACCGTGCACGTCCGTCGCATCCGCGAGAAGGTGGAGACCGACCCCGCCGCCCCGACGCGCATCGCCACGGTGTGGGGCATCGGCTACCGCTGGGAGGGCACCGCCCTCCAGGAGGTCGACCAGTGAGTCGCCCCCGAGCAGAGTTGACCGTCACCGAGTCGACCGCGACGTCCCTGGACGCAGCCCGCTCCGGGGCGGTGGATGCGATCGGCGCCGCCGCTGGCCCTGGCCGAGATGTCGCCCGCCGCCCGCTGCTCGCGGTTTGCGTCACTGCCGCCGGGCTCTGCGTCGCCGTCGCCGTCGCCGTCGTGGGCGGCCTCCCCGCCGCCGACATCGTCGTGCTGGTAGCGGTCAGCTTCGGTGGCGCCCTCGCCGTCGGCGCCGCCGGGCGTGTTGTGCTGGCGCTGCTCGGCCGGAGAGCCGGCGCCGATGGGCTCCGGGCTCGCACCGTCGTCATCGCCCTCGTCCCGGTGGCATCGCTGGCCGGGGGCAGTGCGGTCGCCGCCGGTGCCATGTTCGTGTCGACCCACGACCTGGCGGCCCTCTTGGTGATCCTCGCCGGGGCGGGGACCACGGGCGTGCTCGGTGCGCTGACCCTGGCGGCCGAGCTCGACCGGACCCGCCGACATGCCGCCGAGGCCGCTGAGCGCGAACGCCGCCTGGAGCGCTCGCGCCGGGAGCTGGTGGCCTGGGTGTCACACGACCTGCGAACGCCGCTTGCGGGGATCCGGGCCATGGTCGAGGCGCTGGCCGACGGCGTGGTCGCCGACGCCGACACCATCGAGCGCTACCACGCCACGATGCTGGTCGAGGCCGACCGCCTGGCCCGCCTCGTCGACGACCTCTTCGAGCTGTCGCGCATCCAGGCCGACGCCGTCCACCTCTGCATCGAGCGGGTGTCGCTCGGCGATGTCGCCTCCGACGCCATCGCCTCCGCGGCGGTGGTGGCCGCGGCCAAGGGCGTGCGCCTCGACGGCTGTGCGCCGGACCCGTCGCCGCTGGTCCCCGCCTCCACCCCGGAGATGGCCCGGGTCGTGCGCAACCTGCTCGACAACGCCATCCGTCACACCCCGGCCGGCGGCGCGGTACGGGTCGAGGTCGCGGTCGGTGTCGATGCTGACGCCGACCACGCCGTGCTCTCGGTGGCCGACGAGTGCGGCGGCATCCCCGAGGTCGACCTCGCCCGGGTGTTCGACCTCGCCTATCGCGGCGACACCGCCCGCACCCCGGGCGACGGCGGCGCCGGCCTCGGCCTGGCCATCGCCCGCGGGTTCGTCGAGGCCCACCACGGCGACATCGCCGTGCGCAACGAAGCCGGCGGCTGCCGCTTCACGGTCCGCCTGCCGATCTCGCCCTGATCGGTCGGCTCCGGGCGCCGCCTCGCCCTGGGAGCTCGGCGCCTGCCTCCGCCTCCGGGCACCTCCGAGCTTGCGAGGGGCGGTAGGCGCCCACCGGAGGTGACAGGACCCGCTGGCCCCCGGGGGTCTCCCCGCCTCCTCAGCGGAGCTCGGCGGTGGCGAAGGCTGCTATGCCGGCGGCGAAGCCGATCTCGGCGGTGAAGCCGAGGGTGGCGGCGGCCCGGGCGGGGGAGGCGACGATGTGGCGGACGTCGCCGACGCGGGCGCCGCCGACCACCCGCGGCGCGGGCGCGGCCGGCCCGGCGGCGGTAGCGAGGGCGGTGGCGAGGTCGAGCACGGTGTGAGGGGCGCCGCTGGCGACGTTGAGCGCGCCGTCGACCGGCTCGGCGGCGGTGAGGGCGAGCACGTTGGCCCGGGCGACGTCACCGACGGCGACGAAGTCGCGCCGCTGGCCGCCGTCCTCGAGCACCGTCGGCGCCTTCCCCTGCGCGAGGGCGCTTCGGAAGATCGACGCCACCCCGGCGTACGGCGTGTCGCGGGGCATCCGGGCGCCGTACACGTTGTGGTAGCGCAGGGCGGTGACGGGCACGCCCTGGTCGCGCCCGAAGGCGGCGCACAGGTGCTCCTGGTGGAGCTTGGTGGCGGCGTAGACGTTGCGGGGGTCGGTCGGGGCGTCCTCGGCGACGGGGGCCCCGGCGAGGGCGGCGCCGCACACCGGGCAGGGCGGCTCGTAGCGACCGGCGTCGAGGTCTGCCGGTCGGCGGGGCCCGGGGCGCACGATGCCGTGCTCGGCGCAGCGGTAGCTGCCCTCCCCGTACACCACCATCGAACTGGCCAACACCAGCCGGCCGCGGAAACCCATGCGGTGCAACGCCCACAGTCCGGCGGCGGTCCCGGCGTCGTTGTCGGCCACGTAGCGACGGATGTCGCCGAGGTCGACGCCGAGTCCGACCCGGGCCGCCTGGTGGCACACCGCGTCGACCCCGGCGGCGGCGTCGGTCCAGGCGTCGGGGTCGGCCACGTCGGCCTCGACGTAGCGGACGTCGGGGCGGAGGTAGGTCGGCCGTCGGGGATGCACGTCGGGGGCGAGAGAGTCGAGGACGACGACGTCATGGGCGGCGTCGGCCAAGAGGTCGACGACATGCGACCCCACGAAGCCGCCGCCGCCGGTCACCAGCACCTTCATGGCCGCCTCCTCCTCACCACGGCGAAAGCAACCCGGCCTGGAGGGCGACGGCCAGCACCACCTGGGCGCCGAGGAACACCGACGCCCGGCGGGCGGTGACCGCCACCGCGCCGGCGGCGAGCGCCAGCCACGGCACGAAGGGCAGCCAGATGCGCTCGACCTCGCCCTTGGACAGCCCCGACAGGTCAGCGGCGAGCACCGCCACCACCGCGGCGCCGGGGAGCAGGGCGATGGCGGGGACCGCGTCGATCCACCGGCGACGGCCCCGGTCGTCGGACGGCTGCCACCGCCGACGCCACGCGGTGACGGCGAGGGCAGCGAGGCCGGCGGCGACCGCCGGCCCGACCGCGAGCGCCAGCGCACCCGGATTGCCCAGAGCGGTGAAGTAGCCGTAGGGCCGGAGGCGGGCCAGCCCGGTCTCGTACTCGAGCCGGGTGGCGGCGAGGCCGTCGAACCACCAGAACCCGCCGGCCACGAAGGCGCCGGTGACGGCGGCGACGCCGGCGACGGCGACCACCACGGGGCGGGCCCGGCGCCATCGCCAGGCGACCACCGCCGGGATGACGAGGAGAGGCACGGCGCCGTAGGTCAGGTGCAGGGCGATACCGAGCACGACGCCGCCGGCGAGCGCGACGGCGTCCGCCCGTCGCCGCGAGGTGGCCGGTGCCACGAGGCCCAGCACCACAAGGGCGATGCCGACGGCGGCCACGCCGCCGAAGAGGGCATCCATCGATGTACCCGCCCACACCGCGCCTGGTACCAGCGCCACGAAGGGGGCAGCCCGGCGGGCGCATTCGATGCCGGCCACGGCGCGGGCGGCGGCGAGGACGGCGGCGGCGCCGGCGCCCCATGCGGCGAGCACCAGGGCCGCGGCCCAGCCCTCGCCCCCGAGCCCGAGACGGTCGAGGGCGTGGAGGGCGAGCACCGGGCCGGGTGGGTGGCCTCGCACGTGGGTGGGCTGGTCGCCGAGGGTGTTGACGTAGTCGCGAAGGAAGGCGGTGGGGTCGTCGAGGTCGGCGGCCACCGGCAGGTACTCGTAGCGCGTGCCGAGGGGGGCGCCGATGGCGGCGAGGCCGTCGGCGCCGGCGAGGAGCATCGGCCACAGGACGGCCACCACGGCGGCGACCACCAGCACGGTCCCCCACGACATCCGGGCCACCAGTCGAGGCCCCGCCACGACCACGGCGAGGCCGAGGACGACGGCCGGGAGCAGACCGAGCGAGGGGTGCCAGTCCCAACGACCGACGACCGGTGCGGCGTTGATCGCCATGTCGGGACGGTCGGCGACCACTCGTGCGCCGACGACCACGGAGGTGGCGACGAGCCCGGCCCAGACGACGACACCGATCCCCGCCGCCCGACCCGGCCGGCCGGAGGCCAGGCCGACCTCACCCTCGACCGCGGCGGCGGTCCCCGGGGCGCGACGATCCGATCCGTGGCGAACCGGTATGACGGTCGGAGGGATCACGCCGGCGCGACGGTAGGGCCGGCCCTCGTCCAGGGTGCTCTGCGGCCCCGGAGTTCATGGTTTCGTCAGCGCTCCCAACCGCATCGGGCGCGACCCGACGCCGTAACGTCGAACGGGTGACCGCCGGACATCCGACAGAACCGGTCCCCCGCGCCGAGGTCGGCATCTACGGCGGCACCGGCCTCTACGCGCTACTTGACGGTGCCGAGGAGGTCGTGCTCGACACGCCCTATGGCCGACCGTCGGCCCCGGTCACCATCGGTGTGGTCGAGGGACGCCGGGTGGCCTTCCTCCCCCGCCACGGACGCCACCACGAGTACCCACCCCACCTCGTCCCCTACCGGGCCAACGCCTGGGCCATGCACTCCCTCGGCGTCCGCACCGTGCTCGCGCCCTGCGCAGCCGGATCGCTCCGACCCGGCATCGAACCCGGCGACATCGTCGTGTGCGACCAGTTGGTCGATCGGACCTGGGGACGGCCCGACACGTTCTGCGAGGGCCACCCGGTCACCCACCTGACCTTCGCCGACCCCTACGACGCCGTCGCCCGGGCCGCCGTCGTCGACGCCGCCCGAGCCGAGGGCGTCACCGTGCACGACGGCGGGACCGTGGTCGTCATCGCCGGGCCCCGCTTCGCCACCCGTGCCGAGTCACGGTGGTACCGAACCAACGGTTGGGACGTGATCAACATGACCCAGTACCCCGAGGCCGCCCTTGCCGCCGAGCTCGGCGCCGCCTACGCCGGCATCGCCCTGGTGACCGACTACGACAGCGGCGTCGACGGTGAGCCGGGCATCGCCCCCGTCACCCAGGACGCGGTGTTCGCCGCCTTCGCCGCCAACCTCGAGCGGCTCAAAGCGGTGTTGCACCGGGCGATCGCGCTCGTCCCAACCGGCGACGGCAGCGGGCGGGCGACGTGATCGACGTCGTCCTCCCCGTCCTCGACGAGGCCGCCGCCCTGCCCTGGGTGCTCAACCGCCTGCTGCCCGGCTACCGGGCGATCGTCGTCGACAACGGCTCGTCCGACGGATCCGCCGAGGTCGCCGGCGCCCTCGGGGCCACCGTGGTCCACGAGGCCCGCCGGGGCTACGGCGCCGCCGTGCACGCCGGCCTCGAGGCCGCCACCGCCGAGGTCGTGTGCGTGCTCGACGCCGACGGCACGCTCGACCCGGCCGATCTCCCGGCGCTCACGTCCCCGGTGCTCGCCGACACTGCCGACCTCGTACTGGGTGCGCGCGACGGCGTCCGGGGGGCATGGCCCCTGCACGCTCGCATCGCCAACCGGGCGCTCGCCCGCACCGTGAGGCGTCGCACCGGTGCCGCGCTCACCGACCTCGGGCCGATGCGGGCCGCCCGTCGCGCCGACCTGCTCGGCCTCGGCGTCGCCGACCGGCGTTCGGGGTGGCCTCTCGAAGCCGTGCTGCGGGCGGGAACGGCAGGCTGGCGCATCATCGAGGTCCCCGTCCCCTACGGTCTGCGCACCGGCCGGTCCAAGGTCACCGGCACCCTCCGCGGCACCCTGCAAGCCGTCCACGACATGCGCGGCGTGCTCGCCGGCATCTGACCAGCCCGACCGCAATGCGGTGGCCGTCGGCCGCGAGCGTGCCGGCCGCTGGCGCCCCCGGGGCGACTCGAACGCCCGCACACGCCTCCGGAGGGCGATGCTCTATCCACTGAGCTACGGGGGCAGGGGCAGTAAACCTAGCACCGGGCCACCCTGCGCCGTCAGACCGGTTCGACCTCATAGCGCACGGCACCGTCGAGGGCCTCGACCGTCACCGTCACGGTGAAGGCGCCGCCGTCGGTGCGGGTGGCGGCGCAGGCGAAGGTGGCGTCGACGGCGATCACGAGGAGGGCATCGGTGCCGCACGCCACCTCCACGGGGCCCTCGGCGACGACCGCCAGCTCGTCGGCCAGGTAGGCCTCGGCCGCGTCCGTCGGCACCACCGCCGAGCGGAGCACCACCTCGCCGTCCGTCCCGATCGCCAGCGGGACGGTGACGGTCGTGGCGGCCTCGCCCTCACCGACGGCGACCGAACACTCGAGCTCGGCGCCGGCGTCCACCTCGCCGTCGGGTGGACAGCTCACGATCACGGCGGCGGCGGCGACGTCGAGGCGGTCAGCGACCACCCCGGCGAGGCCTGACTCGACCGCGTCCACCGGGTCGGCCCGATCGCCGACGCCGCACGCCGCCAGCATCAGCGCGGCGAGGGCCGCCCATCTCCTCGGCACCGTCGTCGTCAGGGGACCGGGGTGAGGCTCGTGACCTCGAACGTGGAGTCCTCGGCGAACTCGAGCACCACGTCCACCTGCTGGCCCGCCAGCGTCACGGTGCAGGTGGTGGTGGCCCCGGCGCCCGAGTCGAGGTCTTCGGGGCACGTGACGTCGCCCTCAGCCACGGCGTCGGCGCTGACCTCGAGCCCCTGCTCGGCCAGGTTCTCGGCGATGACATCGGCCTCGTCGGCCAACACGTCGGCCAGGCCCCGCTGCGTGCTCGCGGAGTCGCTGCACCCCGCGAGCGCACCCAGCGCGATGGTGGCGGTCAACGCGACGACGGGGACCGTGCGCATCGTCGCTCCTCGAGGCTCGTCTGGGGGACAACCGGAGGGTCACCGTAGCTCGGCTCAGACCCCACAGGCTTCCCTCGGGTCGGTCTCGGGGACGACGCCGACCGCTTCGGTGGTCGTCGGTGCCGGGCCGGCATCATCGGCGGCGGCGGCCGCCTCGGCGTCGGCCGCGATGGCCGGGTCCTGCGGGTTCGGGTTGCGCTGGACGGTGGTGAGGTCGGTGCCGGTCACCAGCCGCACCTGGCCGCCCTCGATCGCCGGATCGAGGACCAGCTCGGCGCCGGCAGTCAGGTGGCGGGCCACGAGGTCGGCGCCGAACAGGCCGTCAGGACCGTGGAAGATCGTCGTGCGGGCCAAGGGCCCGGCCGAATCCCTGTCGACCAGGGCGTCGAAACCGACCACGGCCAGGGCGTCGGTCACGTCTGCCGCCTGGCCCTCGGCGCCACTCCCGTTCTGCACGGCGACCGCCACCTGCGACGGCGTGAGGCTGCCGGCGGGCACCCCCCGGAACACGTCGAGCACCGGCTGCGCCTCGGCCACGACCAGGTCGAGCACCTCGGCGCCAGCGGCGGTTGTGCGGGGGACGGTGGGTAGGGGCGCCGTCACGATCTGGCGCGGGTCGAAGTTGGCGAAGCGCGCCGCCAGCGCCCGCATCTCGTCGATCGAGAAGCCCGGGTCGACACCCACGCTGTCGACGGCCACGTCGAGCAGGCGGTTCAATGTGAGGGCGTCGCCGACACCGAGGCGCTGCACCTGGCCGAGCGCGAGCTGGACGAGCAGCTGCTGGCGGGAGATGCGCCCGAGGTCACCGGTCTGGTCGGTCTGCCAGTCGCCGTCCTCGTCGCGGAACTCGAGTGCTCGGGCCCGGGCGAAGGCGAGGGCGTCCGGGCCGTTCAGGGTGACGCAACCGGGGCCGATCTCGGGCAGGAAGGACTGGCGGTCGCGGTACTCGGTGTCGAACTCGACGGGGACGCCGCCGATGGCCTCGACCAGGCGCTCGAAGCCGGTGAAGTCGACCTCGACGTAGTGGTTGACCTCGATACCGAAATTCTCGCCGATGGTGTCGATCAGGACCCGGCGGCCCTCGCCGTAGGCGGCGTTGATCCGGTCACGACGGTCTGAGCCCGCGATGTCGACCACGAGATCGCGCGGGAAGGACAGCAGCTCGATCTGGTCGCCGGCGGGCTCGATGCGAGCCACGATGATGGTGTCGGCGCGCTCGTCAGCGACGCCCTCACCGGCGGGGGGATCGCCGTCGCCGAGGTTCTCCCGGCTGTCGGAACCGACGATCATGATGTTCTGGGGCTCGGTGGGCGCGGCCTCGATGACCGACTGCTCGAGCTCGGAGAAGCGCTCGATGGCACTCACCCGGGCATAGACGTAGCCCATCGCGCCGGCGGCACCCACGCACGCCAGGGTGACCAGCAGGCCGAGGGCCACGACCACGCGTTGTCCCCACCGGCGCCCGCCGCGAGACCGGAGATGTCGTGCGCCGGCCATGGCGCCGACGGTAGCGGCGGGTGACGGCAGGGTGAAGTCAGCGAGAAGGGAGC
>JBBJOU010000018.1:0-14174 GCA_037724305.1 Acidimicrobiales bacterium | reverse complement strand
CGAGGAGCACTACGCCACCTTCGGCGCCACCCTCCCCGGCGCCCTCCGCGAGCAGTTCGCCGCCCTCGAGAAGCGCCTCGCCGGGTAGCCCTGCGGGCTGCCGGTCAGGAGCGGGTGCGGAGGGACGGGAGGGGGAGGAGGCCGACGCGGTGGCAGCGGACGGCGAGGTCGTCGAGGGCAGCGACGTAGGCGACGCGGTCCAGGGTGCCGTCGAGGTGTGCAGCCCGCAGGTCGAGGAACAGGCCCTCAACGAGGAGGTCGACCAGCCGACTCCACACCCGATCGACCACCTCGCCGTCGGCCACGAACGCCACGGTCGCCAGCAGGTCGTCCTGCTCGGCTCGGACCTGGTCACGGAGGGGGTCGTTTGCCGCCATGGCGGATGGTTCGACACCTTTAGCGGTAATTCCTTCCCCCGGCTGAGGCTTCCCCCGGGCAGGCGCCGCACTACGCTCCGGCGCCTGCCCAGGGAGGAGCCGCAGATGGCCGTCACCGCGTACATCCTGATCCAGACCGAGGTGGGCAAAGCGGCGCAGGTCGCCACCGCGGTGGGGGCCATCGACGGCGTCGTCACCGCCGACGACGTCACCGGCCCCTACGACGTCATCGCCTGCGCCGAGGCCGCGTCGGTCGACGAGCTCGGGAAGATGGTCGTGTCCCGGGTCCAGATGATCGACGGGATCACCCGCACCCTGACCTGTCCGGTCGTGCACCTGTGACCCCACGTCAGCGCTGGAGCACCATCGCCCGGATGCAGAGACCGGCGATGAACAGCCCGCCGAGGCCGTAGACGAGGTACTGGCGCTCGCGCACCCACGGTGAGCTGGAGCGGTAGCTGTAGAGGATCCCGACGCCGACGATGGCGAGCACCCCGTAGAAGAGGTGGAGCTCCGGGGCCTCGATGTCGTCGGCGCCGACCACCCCGGCACCGAGGGCGGCGGCGACGAAGATCGACACCTCGGCGGCGGCGACGAACGGCCACAGGGCCCGCACCCGCAGCGCCGGCCGCCAGTGGGCGCCGAGCGCCCACAGCCCGGCACCGACGTTGCTCGCCACCACCACCCACGACGACGCGACGTGCAGGTCGCGGACGACCGAGGCGAGGACGGCGGCGGCCACCGGCGGAGGGTACGCGTCACCGTCGGCTCGCTGGCTCGGCGACCGGCCGGCGTGGCGAGCTCAGCCGGGGGCGCTGCCTCCGGCGACCTCGTAGCTCCACAGCTCCGACGACATGGCCAGCGGGGCCGGGCCCCCCGCCGACGCGCCGGGGTGGCCACCACCGTCGGGGGCGCCACCCGGGTGACCGCCGCCGTCGGGGGCGGCGCCGGGACGGTCGCCGCCCGTCGGGGC
The DNA here is from genome assembly GCA_037724305.1 of Acidimicrobiales bacterium. GTDB lineage: Bacteria > Actinomycetota > Acidimicrobiia > Acidimicrobiales > JACDCH01 > JBBJOU01. Next base: position 12,824 of record JBBJOU010000018.1, on the reverse strand, counting down.
GGCGCCACCCTGGTGGCCCCGCCCGAATGCGGCCGAGCTCACCCAGGCCTGGAAGCTGTCGTCGTCGCGCCAGCGGGTCACCACCAGCCAGGTGGTGCGGTCGTCGACCGGCTTGAGGAGCTCGAAGCCCTCGAAGCCGGGTTGGCCGTCGACGGCACCGGCCCGGGCGGCGAAGCGCTGGGCCAGCTCGTCGCCGGAGTCGGCGGGCACGGTGATGGCGTTGATCTTGATCACGGTCACGAAGCCAGTCTGTGGCGTGCCGGGGCGGAACGCGAAGTCAGTCCCCGGTGGGCAGGCCGGCCATGAGGTCGGTCTCGGTGATGCCGGGGCCCTGGCCGGCCCGGATGAACCACTCGGTGCCGAAGGCGGCGGCGAAGTCCTCGTCGGGCATGGCCAGCATGAAGTGCTCCTCGGCGATCTGGCTGGCATGGACCCGCATGGCGTCCCGCTTCTTGTCGAGGAAGGCCCGGACGTCGACGCCGGCGGTGATCATCGCCTCGGGCGAGCCGAAGTCCGCGGCGTCGTCCATGTCGGGCAGCTCGGCCGCCGCCTCGGGCGAGGCCTCGGCGGAGGCGGCCATCAGGCGGCGGATCTCGTCGCGGTTCATGGTCGCCTCGTACACCCGCTCGACGCCGGCCCTCTCGGCCGCGCGGTGGCCCACCCGGTGGACCTGGATGTGGTCGGGGTGGCCGTAGCCGCCGTGGTCGTCGTACACGGTGAGGACGTCGGCCGCCTCCTCGCGGAGGACCTCGGCCAGGTGATCGGCGGCCTCGTCGACGTCGGCTGTCCAGAACGAGCCGGGGGTGTCGTTGGTGGCCTCGCCCATCATCCCCGAGTCGATGTAGTCGAGGAAGACGACGCGCGCCGCGCCGAGCACGGCGGCCGACGCGCGCGTCTCGGCCGATCGGCGCTTGGGGACGGGCTCACCGGGATCGAGGACCCCTTCGGCCACCTCGCCCCGCTCGCCCCGGGTGGCCACCACCAGGACCACGCGGTGCCCCTCGGCGGCCGCTTTGGCCATCACCCCGCCCGTCGCGATGCATTCGTCGTCAGGGTGGGCGTGGAAGGTCACGAGCGTCGCCATGACCCGCAACGCTACCGGCACCTCCCGCCCGTTCTTTGTGGCCTGGACCACCGTGGCGGGAGCTCAGGCGACAAAGAACGAGCTAGGCGACGGCGCCCCCGGCGCGGCGGGCGGCGATGGCGTCGGGGTCGAGCGACAGCCACTCGGCGAGGATCTCGTCGGTGTGCTGGCCGGCGTGGGCCGGGGGACGCTGGATGGCACCGGGGGTGCGACTGAAGCGGGGCGAGGGGGCCGGTTGGACGACGCCGGCGACCTCCACGAAGGTCTCCCGCGCCACCAGGTGGGGGTGTTCGGGAGCCTCGGCCAACGACAGCACCGGGGCGAAGCACACATCGGTGTGCTCCATGACCTGACACCACTCGGCTCGCGTCCTGGTCCGGAAGACGGCGGCCAGGCGCACCTTCAGCGCCGGCCAGTGGCGGCGGTCGTGCTGCCACGGCAGCGGGTCGCCGCCGTCGTCGGCGAGGCCGGTCAGTTCGAGCAGTTGGGCGTAGAACTGCGGCTCGATCGAACCGATCGACACGTAGCGGCCGTCGGCGCACTCGTAGACGTCGTAGAAGTGGGCGCCGGAGTCGAGCAGGTTGGTGCCCCGCGGCGGCGACCAGACGCCCATGGCGGTCAGGGCGTGGAACATGGTCATCAACGTCGCCGCCCCGTCGACCATGGCGGCATCGACCACCTGACCCCGGCCGGAGCGCCCGGTCTCGACCAGGGCGGCGACGATGCCGAGGGCGAGCAGCATCCCCCCGCCGCCGTAGTCGCCCACCAGGTTGAGCGGCGGGGTGGGCGCCTGCCCCGCCCGGCCGATGGGCTCGAGGGCGCCGGCGAGGGCGATGTAGTTGATGTCGTGGCCGGCGGCCTGCGCATAGGGCCCCTCCTGGCCCCAGCCGGTCATGCGCCCGAACACCAGCCTCGGGTTGCGGGTCAGGCAGGCGTCGGGGCCGACGCCGAGACGCTCGCACACCCCGGGCCGGAACCCCTCGATGAGGGCGTCGGCCCGCTCGACGAGGGCGAGCACGGTCTCGACCCCCTCGGCGGCCTTGAGGTCGACGCCGATGGAGCGCCGGCCCCGGTTGGGCAGGTCGGCGGGAGGCGTCGAGGGGTCGCCGCCCATGACCGCGTCGGCCCGGTCGACACGGACGATGTCAGCGCCGAGATCGGCGAGCACCATGGCACAGAAGGGGCTGGGCCCGATCCCGGCGAGCTCGACGATCCGCGTACCGGCGAGGGGTCCCTGGGCCATCACTGCTCCGGGCCGGCCGCGTCAGGAACGGCGGAGGATGTCGGCCTTGGCGTCGGCGAACTCGGCCTCGGTCAACACCCCGCGCTGGCGGAGGTCGTCGAGGCGTTCGAGCTGGGCGGCGAGGTCGTCCGACCCGGAACCGGCGGCGGGGGCGGCCGGCGACCTACCGTGGTACATGCGGTCGTTGTTCGCCTCCATCTGCTTGTAGATCTCGTTCTGCACGAGGGACGGCTTGCGGATGTCGGAGAACGACTGCTTGCCGGTCTCGCCGCCGGACTCGATCGACAGGTCGCCGGCCCCGAGCATCCGCTCGAACACGCTCTGGTTGAAGAACACGGTGTTGACCCGCTCGAGGGGGATCTCGATGCCCGACTTGGCCACCACCCCGACGCGGTAGACGAGGCGGTCGGTGGTCACCACGAAGTTGGTCGTGACCCACTTGGCGTACCGGAGCACGAACCAGAGCAGACAGAAGACCACCAGGGCGGCGACGGCGATGCGCAACACGTCCCAGTAGGCCTCGTCGCCGGCGCTGGTGACGACGAGGGCTCCGAGCACGATGGCACCGACCAGCGCGGCCGCGGGCTTGGCCATGAACCACCAGTGCGGCCGCAGGTCGAGCACGAGGTCCTCGTGATCGTGGAGGAGCCGCTTGTCGAACGCCATCAGCCCTCGCTTCGCTCGGCCATACCGCGCAACGTACTACTCAGCGATACACCTTCCGGGGAAAGATGCGGTCCCGACTGACGAGGCGGTCGAGGAACAGCGCACCGTCGAGGTGGTCGAGCTCGTGTTGGACGGCCCGGGCCTCGAAGGCATCGCAGTCGAGGACGATCAGCGCGCCATCGGGGGTCCGGCCCCGCACCACCACTCGGGTGGCCCGAGCGACGTCACCGGTGAGGTCGGGCACGCTCATGCACCCTTCCCGCCCGATGTCGCGGCCCTCGGTCGCCACCACCTCGGGATCGACCAGCACCACCTCGCCGTGACACGAGCGCGCCTTGCGGTGCCCGGTCACATCGACGCAGAAGATGCGCAGCCCGATGCCGATCTGCGGTGCAGCCACACCCACGCTGTGGGCCGAGCACCGCATGGTGTCGACGAGGTCCCGGCACACCTCGGCCACCTCGGGCGCGACCGGTTCGCCCGGCGCGCCACCGACCGCAGCGCTGGGCACGGCCAGCACGGCGGCGGGCAGCACCACGATGGGGCGGGCGGTCACGGGGTGGGGGCGGCGCAGCCGCTAGAGGACGTCGGCGTCGACGAGCCGGGCATGGCAGGTGACACCCAGCTCGGCCGACAGGGCGGCGAGGTCGGCGTCCACCGCGTCCACGCCGACCCCCTCGGGCAGTCGCACGTCGAGAAGCATCGCGTAGACCGGTTCGCCGCCGGTCCCGAGCACGCGGGTCGACACCTCGACGATGTTCGCTCCCCGGTGGGCGAGCGCGGCCGCCACCCGGTGCACGATCCCGGGCCGGTCGGCGCCGTACACGGTGACGCTGAGCTCCTCGCCGCTCACCACCCCGTCGGCCGCATCGGCGAGGGCATCGACGTGGACGACCAGGCCCAGCTCGGCGGCCGGACCGGCGAGGGCCCGTTCCACCCCGCCGACGCCGACCTCGTCGGGCACCGCCACCACCAGCACCATGACGAACCGACCCCGCAGCACGGTCATCGCCGTGTCCTCGAGGTTCGCCCCCACCCCGACCAGCGCCCCCGTCACCCCGGCCACGATCCCCGGCCGGTCCACCCCCACCGCGCTCACCGCCACGTACCCCATCCCCGCAGGATGCCACTGAGAGCGGATCGATCAATCCCAGCCGAGGGCTGTCAGGCGGTCGTCGTCGATGCCGAAGTGGTGGGCGACCTCGTGGACGACGGTGACGGTGACCTCATGGACGACATCCACGTCGCTCCCGCACTTCTCGAGGATGGCGTCGCGGAAGATGGTGATGCGGTCGGGGACGGCGACGCCGACCCCGTAGCCGCCGTCCCGCTCGGTGAGGGGAACGCCTTCGTAGCGACCGAGCAGGCCACGCTGGCGGCTGCGGTCGTCGATCACCACGACGACGTTGTCCATCCGACGGGCGAGGGCGTCGGGGATGGCGTCGAGCGCTTCGGTGACGAGCTCCTCGAAGCGTTCGGGCGACATCGCGTGCATCGCGGCACGGTACGCGTCGCCTGGTGTCGACCCGGCGGCGCGCCGTCCCGGTAGCGTCCACCGCGTGGCGGTGGATCCCGATCGGTTGCTGGTCGGGCTCGATGCCGCCCAACGCGAGGCGGTCACCACCGATGCCGCGCCGCTCTGCGTGCTGGCCGGGGCCGGATCGGGCAAGACCCGGGTGCTGACCCGCCGCGTGGCCTGGCGCTGCGCCACCGGTCGGGCCGATGCCCGCCGTGTCCTGGTGCTCACCTTCACCCGGGCGGCGGCCCGTGAGCTGGGAGACCGACTGCGATCGCTCGGCCTGCGCGACGACGTCACCGCCGGGACGTTCCATGCCGTCGCCTGGGCCCAGCTGCGGGCCCGTCACGCCGCCGCCCGGTCAACCCCGCCAACGTTGCTCACCCGCCGTCAGGACCTGGTGCGGGCCGTGGCCGCCGACACCCCCGGGCGGGGCGGTCGCCGGCCGGTCGGCGCCGGGCCCGGGCGCGACGGCGCCCGGGCGGTGCGCGACATCGGTGCCGAGATCGACTGGGCCAAGGCCCGCCTGATCGGACCCGATCGGTACCCGGCCGAAGCGGTGCGGGCGGGGCGGGCGTCGTCGGAACCGGCGGCCACCCCTGCCGCCGATGTCTACCGGCGCTACGAGACCGAGAAGCGGCGGCGGGGCCAGGTCGACTTCGACGACCTGTTATGGCGCTGGATCGAGGTGCTCGAAGGGGGCGACGACGACGCCACGGCCCAGCGCTGGCGCTTCGCGCACCTCTTCGTCGACGAGTTCCAAGACGTCAACCCGCTCCAGTTCCGCCTGCTCGAAGGATGGCGGGGCGGGCGGGACGACCTGTGTGTCGTCGGGGACCCGAACCAGGCCATCTACACGTGGAACGGCGCCGCCCCCGACCTCATCGAGCGCTTCGCCGAGCTGTACCCCGGGGGGTCCGTCGTGGCCGTCGACCGTGGCTACCGCTCGTCGCCCCAGATCGTGGGCACCGCCAACGCCGTGCTCGACGCCGCCGGGGCCGGCGGCGTCCGCAACGTCGCGGTGCGCGCCGACGGTGCGGTGCCCACGATCGTCACCTACACCACCGGCGCCGAGGAGGCCGCCGGCGTGGCCCGATCGGTCGTCGACGCCCATGGGCCGGGCACCTCGTGGCGGGCCCAGGCCGTCCTCGCCCGTACCAACGCCCTGCTCGGGCCGGTCGCCTCGGCGCTGGCGGCGGCCGGCGTCCCCCACCGGGTGCGCGGGCGCACGCCCCTGGGGGACCATCCGGCCGTACGGGCGTGGTGCGGGCGCCAACGTCGGGGCGGCCACGACCTCACCACCGCCCTTGCGCTCCTCGCCACCGCCGTCGCCGAGCCGGACCGCTCGCGTCTCGACGACGGCGATCGCGACGCGCTGGTCGCACTCCTCGCCACCGCCGACGAGTACGCCAGGAGTGGCGGCCACGTCACCCTTCACGGGCTGGTGGCGTGGATGGCGGCGGCCGGCGAGGCGCAGGAGTCCCGCACCGACGGCGTCGAGCTGGTGACCTTCCACGCCGCCAAGGGCCTCGAGTGGCCGGTGGTCCACGTGATCGCGCTCGAGGACGGCACCGTGCCCATCGCCCATGCCCGCACCGCGGCCGCCGTCGCCGAGGAGCGCCGGTTGCTCTACGTGGCGCTCACCCGGGCCGAGCGAGCCCTCTCGCTGTCGTGGGCCCGCCAGCGCGCCACCACCGGCGGGCGCACCGCAAGGCGGCGACCGTCACCGTTCCTCGTCGAGATCGTCCCCACCCTCGACGCGCAGCGGGTGGCCACCGAACCGGTCGACCCGCGCGCCGGTCTCGATGCCGCCCGACGGGCGCTGGCCCAGACCACCGGGGTGGTGGCTGCGCCGCTGCCGGCCACGGAGGCACTGGGTGAGGACCCGGCCGAGACGGCGGCCCGTCACGCCCTCGAGGCCTGGCGGGCCCGCACCGCCCGCCGGGCGGGCCTTCCTCCCGGTGCCGTCCTCGCCGACCGCGCCCTCCACGCCCTCGCCGTGGCCCGCCCGACCAGCTCCGACGCGCTGCGCGCCGTTCCCGACGTCGGCATTGTCCTCGCCGCGGAGTGGGGCTCGGACCTCCTCGCCGCCATCCACGCCGACCCGGACGCGACCGGCGGCCGGGGGGCGAGTGCCCCCCGGCCATGGTCTCCGGGGTGAGCTGACCTGTAAGCGGGATCCTGTCCGGTGGGCCCTCTCGGGCGTCACCGGGGTGGCCATCCATCTGTGCGGTCCACCTGAGGGTGGCGCCTCTCGACGCCGGCCGGGCCGACCGTCCCTCTGTTCGACCTTGCTCCGGGTGGGGGTTACCGAGCCGCCGGGGTCACCCCCGGCGCTGGTGCGCTCTTACCGCACCGTTTCACCCTTGCCTGTGCGCCACCACCGAAGCGGTGCCGCCATCGGCGGTCTGCTCTCTGTTGCCCTGTACCGACAGGTCACCCCGTCCTGGCTCTCGCCAGCACCCTGCCCTGCGGAGTCCCGACTTTCCTCGACCCGGACGAGCCGAGCCGCGGCCACCCGGCCTGCTCACCGCCGGAGCTGCGAGTCTGCCACGTGGCGCGCAACCTTGGGCCTGTCGCGTCAGGGGACGGGTCGTGGCAGGTGCCCGGTGCGGAGGAACGCCCGGCGGCGCTCGGCGTTGCCGAAGCCGAACCCCCGATGCAGCCACACCAGCGCGGCCACGCCGATGAGCTCGAGCACGACGATCACGACGACCGGACGGTCGAGCTCGGGGAGGCGGCCGTCAAAGGCGCCGCCGCCCAGCACCGGCCACCCGAACAACGCCGAGCGGGTCCATGTGCCGTCGAGCACCAAGTGCACGAACGTGCCGATGGGCAGCCCCAGCCAACGCCGCCGCACGAGGCGTCGGCCCCTCGTGACCATCATCACCACGCTGAGCAACACCACCGACCCGACGAGGGTATGCAGCACGTTCGGCCCTCCGGTCACCGCATCGAGGACCGGGAGCAGGGATCCGGCCGCGACCATCCGGTAGTCGAGGGCCGGGCTCTGGAACACCACCCACACCAGCGCCACGGAGACGCCCACGAACCACACGACCATCAGCGCACCGCGCTGATGGACCGCCTGGCGGCGAAGCGCCGGCTCACCCGACCACGAGTATGCGGGAGCACTCGGGACAGGTCGGCAGCTCACCCGCAGGCGTCCGTCGCACCTCGGTGACCTGGGCGGGCGGGATCGTGAGATGGCAGCCGGTGCACATCCCGTGCTCGAGCCGGGCGATGCCGACGCCGGCGAAGCGCTTCCGGAAGTCCTCGTAGGTGGTGAGCAGCTCGGCCGCCACCGCCGCCACCAGGTCGGCGCGGCGGGCCCCCAGCTCGGCCAGTTCGGCGTCGAGGGCCACTTCGGCCTCGGCCGCGGCGGCCGTCCAGGTGACGGCCTCGGCGTCGAGGGTCGCCCCCCGGGCCTCGGCGGCGGCGATCGCCTCGTCCACGGGCTCGGCCTCGAGCATCTTCTCGAGCACCCGCTCCTCGAGCGCCTCACGACGCCGCCCCAGGGCACCGACCTCCTGCTGGAGCCCTTGGAGCTCACGGACGTTGGTGACGGCGCCGGAGTAGAGCGCCTTGTCGACCCCTGCCGCCTTCTCCTCGAGCCGGGCGAGCTCGTCCTCGACGGCCTTCTGGGCCCGGGCCAGCTCGGCGCGTCCGGCGCGCAGGGGCGCCACCTCGGCGTCGAGGGCGGCGAGCGCCGCAATGCGGGCGTCGAGCTCGGCGCGCTCCGGCAGGTGCGCCCGCCGGTGCACCCGCTGGTCGATGGCGGTGTCGAGCGCCTGCACGTCCAGCAGGGTGACGAGGGCGGAGGCGTCGATCACTCGGTCATCATCGCCGGCCGATCAGCCGTTGCCGGGAGACGCCGTCGGCGGCGGCGACGTGTCCGGCGGCGACGTGGCCGGCGGCGACGTGGCCGGGGGGGATGTGGCCGGCGGGGACGTCGCGGGCGGGGAGGTCGCCGGCGGTCCGTTGCCCGGCCGCGACGTCGCCGGGGGCGAGGGAGCCGGCGACCGGCCGGAGCCGCCGCTCGGGCGCCGGGGGGAACTGCTGCTCGGGCGCCGGCCCGAGCCGCTGGAGCTACTCGAGCCGCTGCCGCTGCCGCCGCCGCCGACCTCGACACCACGAGGCAGCGTCAGGGACCGGCCGGCGCGCGTGGGCCCGGGATCGGGGAACACGGCCGGTTCCGCACCGGCGAGCACGGCGTTCATGTAGCCGCCCCAGATGCGCGCCGGGTACGTCCCACCGGTCGGGGTGATGCCACCGACATCGATCATGGCGGCCTGACCGGGCACGAACGCCGGGTCGTTGGGGTCGCGGACCCCACCCATCCACACCGCGGTGGAGAACTGCGGCGTGAACCCCACGAACCAGGCGTCGGCGCTGTTCTGGGCCGTGCCCGTCTTGCCCCCCGCCTCCTGGCCCTCGACCGCGGCCCGTGTCCCGGTACCGGACTGCACGTTGGAGACCAGCACCTCGGTCATCATCCGGGCGGTCTGGGTAGTCACCGCCCGCTCGCCGGCGGGAGCGTGCTGGTAGAGCACGTTGCCGGCGGCGTCGTCGACCCGCTCGACGAAGAACGGCGCGTTGTAGATGCCGTCGTTGGCGAAGGCGGCATAGGCGGCGGCCATCTCCATCGGCACCATCTCCGGCGCGCCCAACGGCATCGACATGTTGGCCGGGTCGAGCGGGGTGGTGATGTGGAGGCGCTCGGCCAGCTCGACCACGTTGTCGAGGCCGACCACCTGCCCGAGGCGGACGTAGGCGCAGTTCGACGACGCCCGGGTCTGGCTGGCGAGCGTGCCCCCACCGCCCCCACTGCCGCCGAAGTTCTCGACCTCGTAAGGGTCGGGCGCCCCGCCGGGGTTGTTGAACCGGCACGTACCACGGCCGTTGATGGAGTCGTTGGGCACCAGCCCCGCCTCGAAGGCGGCGGCGAGCACGAACGGCTTGAACGAGGACCCGGCCTGGCGGCCCTCCGGCGCGGTGGCGATGTCGAACTCGTAGCCGTCGAAGCCGGGGCCGCCCACATGGGTGCGCACGGCGCCGGTCGCGTTCTCGAGGGTCACCACCACCGAGCTGCCGATGAGGTCGCGCGTGGCCTGCGACCCGTCCGGGAGCCGGACCCGTCCCAGGAACGGGAACTCGCCCGGCACGTCACCGGGGAGCACCTCGTCGCGCGCCGCTTCGGCGGCCACCTGCATGCCGTTGTCGAAGGTGGTGTGGATACGCAGGCCGCCGTAGAAGACGGCCTCGTAGCGCTCCTCCGGCGTCATGCCGATCCCGAAGCGCGGGTCGCGCAGGATTTGCAGCTTGACCTGCTCGATGAAGTAGGTGTTCGGCGGTGGGGTGGTGCGCAGGATGGTGGTCGGCAGCGGCTGCACCCGGTGGGGGGCGGCCTCGGCCTCGGTCAGGTTGCCCACCTCGACGATGCGGTCGAGGGCGAGGTCGCGACGCTCGCCGGCCAGCTCGGGGTTGGTGATGGGATTGTACCCGTTGGGGTTGCGGATCAGCGCGGCGAGCATCGCCCCCTGGCTCCAGTCGAGCTGCTCGACGTTGACACCCCAGTAGGTCTCGGCGGCGGCCTGCACGCCGTACGCGCCCGACCCGAAGTAGGCGGTGTTGAGGTAGCGCTCGAGGATCTGGTCCTTGGTCAGGAGCTCCTCCAGGCGCAGCGCCAGCACCGCCTCCCGGGTCTTGCGCTCGAGGCTGCGCTCGTTGGTGAGGATGGAGTTCTTCACCACCTGCTGGGTGATGGTGGAGCCGCCCTGCTCGATGCCGCCGGCGGAGACGTTCTCGAACAGCGCCCGGATGGTGGCCCGCAGGTTCACGCCGTCGTGCTGGTAGAAGTTCTCGTCCTCCACGGCGATGATGGCATCGGTGACGGTCTCAGGAATCCGCTCGAGCGGCACCGGCGCCCGGTTCTCCTCGGCGTAGAGGGCCGTCATCAGCCCGCCGAAGCGGTCGAACATCAGCGTCCGCTCGTTGAGCGGGTTCAGGAACAACGGCTCCTCGGTGCTGGACGCGGCGTCTCCGAGGGGCCCGAGCGCCGGCCCGAGCGCCACCGCGCACCCGAACGAGAAGGCGATGGTGGCCGTGAGCACCACGAGGAGCTTGAAGAGGGTCTTGGCCACCGCGGCCGAGGCTACTGGCGCACCTCCCGACGATCGGCGCGGCGTGAGCGGCGACCGGTAGCGTCCGCGGCGATGGGCCACCCCCGTACGTTCCGCTTCGGCGCCCAGGTCACCACCGCCGCCACCGGCGACGAGTGGGCTGCGCTCGCCCGCCGCGCCGAGGACCTCGGCTACTCGTCGTTGTTCCTCCCCGACCACTTCGGCGACCAGCTGGCGCCCATCCCAGCGCTGCAGGCCGCCGCCGACGCCACCACCACCCTCCGGGTCGGGACCCTGGTCCACGGCGTCGACTACAAGCACCCGGTCGTGCTCGCCAAGGAGGTCGCCACCCTCGACGTCCTGAGCGGCGGGCGAGTCGAGTTCGGCCTCGGCGCCGGCTGGATGACCTCCGACTACGACCAGGCCGGGATCGTCAAGGACAGCAACGGCATCCGGGTGTCGCGCATGGAGGAGGCCTTGGCCGTGTGCCGGGGCCTGTGGGCCGACGGCCCGTTCTCCCACGACGGGGAGCACTACCGCATCACCGAGCTCGAGGGCCTCCCGAAGCCGGTCCAACGGCCCGGCCCGCGGGTCCTGATCGGCGGCGGCGCCCCCCGGGTGTTGGGCATCGCCGCCCGCCACGCCGACATCGTCGGGATCAACCCGTCGCTGCCCAGCGGCGCCGTCGACGCCGCCACCGGCGCCGACGCGGTGGCGGGTCGCCTCGACGAGAAGGTCGGATGGGTGCGCGACGCGGCGGGCGACCGCTTCGACGACCTCGAGCTCAACATCTTGGTGTTCTTCGCCCAGATCACCGACGACCGCCACGCCGTCCTCGAGGCGATGGCCCCCATGTTCGGGGTCAGCGCGGCCGACGCCGGCGAGGTGCCCTACGCCTGGGTCGGGTCGGTGGGCGAGATCTGCGACCAGCTGCGCGCCGCGCGCGACCGGTGGGGCACCTCCTACTTCGTGGTGCAGGGCGACACCTTCGACGCCATGGCCCCGGTGGTGGCCGAGCTGGCCGGCACCTAGTGCCGCTCCCGCCACTCGGTCGACTGGCCCTCGCCGCCGTCGAGCTGCGACGGGTGGCGATGCCGTTGATCGAGCCGTTCCACACCGCCGACGGCATCCGCTGCGAGCGCGACGTGCTGCTGGTCCGAGTGCTCGGCACCGAGGGCGAGGAGGGGTGGGGCGAGTGCGTGGCCGAGTCGGCGCCCAGCTACGCCCCCGAGTACGTGGACGGCTGCGCCCACGTTCTGCGGTCGTTCATACTGCCGGGGGTCCTCGCCTGGTCGTCGATCGGCGTCGACGACGTTCACCTCGGCGTCCCCGGCCACGAGATGGCGCAGGCCGCCCTGGTTGACGCCGTTCTCGACGCCCTGCTGCGTCGGGCGGACCGCCCGCTCGCCGCCTGGCTCGGGGCGGCGCGGGAGGCGGTGCCGGCCACGCTCACCCTCGGCCTGGGCGACCCGCCCGACGCCGGGCCCTACCGCTCGGTGAAGCTCAAGCTCGACGCCTCCACCGAGGCGTGGCCCGACGCCGAGCGCCTGCGGGCCGACGGCGTCGAGGCGGTCTCGGCCGACGCCAACGGGAGCCTCGACCTGGCCGGCCTCCTCGCCAACGACCGCGCCGGCTTCGACCACATCGAACAGCCCCTCGGCGTCGGCGACCTCGTGGGGCACGTGGAGGCCCGCCGCCGGTCGAGCACGCCGATCGCCCTCGACGAACCGATCACCGGCGTCGACGTCATCCGCACAGTGGCCGCGCTCGGCGCCGCCGACCTGGTGGTGGTCAAGCCCGGGCGGGTGGGCGGGGTGGTGGCCGCCCGGGCGTGCGTCGAGGCGGCCACCGCGCTCGGCCTCGGCGTCAAGGTGGGGGGAATGCTCGAGACCGGCATCGGGAGGGCCGCCACGCTCGCCGTCGCCGCCCTCCCCGGCTGCACCGTCCCCGCCGACCTGTCCGCCTCCGACCGCTACTGGGGCGACGATGACCTGACCGAGCCGTGCGCGCTCGACACCGACGGCTGCCTCACCGTCCCCACCGGCCCGGGCACCGGCGTCACCGTGCGGGCCGACCTCCTGGGCCGTCGCACGACCGCCGTCGAGACCCACCGCCGCTGATCGCGGTCCGGTCTCCGAGGACATCGCCGTAGCCTGGCGGGCAACGCCCCCACCTGCCACACCGGAGACGATC